>JASHON010000003.1 GCA_030041095.1 Terriglobia bacterium | reverse complement strand
TGCTGCATACTCGATTCACGGTGGAACCTCCTTCAGTTGAGATTAATCGTGCGGCAACACAAAACCTCAACTTACCGGAGATTCCGCCTTTTTCAAAAACCTAATTTGGACAAGCCTGGGTTTGAAACCCGCCCCTACCCCAAACGCTTTCATCGCTTCGTGGGTGTCGCGAAGCGACATGACCAACTGATACGGGGCGGCTTCGGTCAATCTCGAAATGTAGGATCTCGCGGGCGAGGCGCAGCCTCGCCCTAATAAAGTCAGTTATCAGCGCTCTCGGAAAGGCAAGGCTTTCCTCGTTCTTGGCGGCACGTCAGGCGGCGAAGCCGCATCGTGCCCCGGCCGGTTCGCCAAATGTATAAATAGATGTTGAGCCGGCCACAACCCATTATAGCCAGACTCTCAGCTCGCGCAGGTTGATAGTTTTCCGGATGTCTTCTAAAATAAAAAGGGTCAACTTCGATCGCGGCCTCGTCGCTTTGGCCAAGGAAGATCATCCCCCGAAATTCAGCAGAGGAAAACCAAGCCCGATGAAGAAAGATATTCACCCCAATTATCATGAAGTCACCGTGGTTTGCGCGTGCGGGCAAACCTTCAAGACTCGCTCCACCTACAAGAATGACGTGCTTCACGTGGAAATCTGCTCGAGCTGCCATCCATTTTTCACGGGAAAGCAGAAGCTCGTGGATAGCGCCGGGCGCGTGGAACGCTTCCAGAAAAAATACGGCCACCTCCGGAAACCGCAGGCTCCCGCCTCTGAAATGGCCAGTCAAAAGTAGAGGTGCCGTCCGGGAGCCGATGAAGGCCAGGGACGCGGCACGCGAGCGATTGGCCCTGGCCGGGAAGAAAGGGTCTCAGGCCGTCCTTTCACGAAGAATTCTCAAGCGCAGCACTCAGGAGAGCTTTCTTGGAGCATCTTGCCGACTCCTACATCTGCAAGGCACGCGTTTACCTGCTCGGGCGCCAGACGGTCGTGAAGGAAGAACTGGCGAGATTCCTGAGCGATGAAGGTCTGGTTTTCACGACGGACACGCCGGTCGCCGCTGAAATCCTGAACGAAGTTGCCGGCCGCACGTGCTATATGTCATTCGGCAAGGGCCGGAGGTCCAACCAGGAGTATCTGGAGAATCTTCTGGCTTCCAAACACGGAAGCGTGCTCGAGCATGCGGTATGGAACCTGCTGATCACCGGCGTGAGCCGCTCGCTCACTCATGAACTCGTCAGACACCGGGCCGGATTTGGCTATTCACAACTCTCTCAAAGATATGTGGACGAGAGCAGCGCGCGCTACGTGATCCCGCCGTTGTATCAGGAAAACGATGGGTTGCGCGAGAAGTGGCGCGAGACCATCGAAACCATCCGCAAATCGTACACGGAGCTCGCCGAAGCGACGGCGCTGTACGTTCAGCAAAAGCACCCGGAAATGGCGCCGCGCGACCGGCGCAAGTGGGCGCGGCAAGCGGCCCGGTCAATCCTGCCGAACGCGTGTGAGACCAAGATTTTTGTAACGGGCAACGCCAGAGCGTGGCGGCACTTTCTGGAGCAGCGCGGAAGTCCGCATGCGGAAAGTGAGATTCGCCTGCTGGCGGTGGAGGTTTGCCGCGTGCTGAAGCAGGAGAGTCCTAACCTTTTTCACGATATCGAAATCACCGATGAGCCCGACGGGATGCCCGCCGTCCGGGTGATCCATTCCAAGGTTTAATTCCCGCCTGTATTTCCAGCGGCTTTTTCATAACGGCGCAGCGCCGCGCGAAAGGCAGGGTTACGGGAATCGAGCTGAACGGCCCGTCCCTCGGCCGCCACTGCAAGGCGGTATTTCCGGTTTATGTAAAGCGCCGCGGCCAGCGTATCCACCACGTTAGGCAATTTGCCTTGCGTCAGCTTGACGGCGAGCACCGCGTGCCGCAGTGCGCCGCCGGGATTTCGATAGCGCGGGTCATCGCACGTGGCGTAAAGCCATGCGAGATTGTTTTGGGCCAGCCACTCATCGGGCTTGAGTTTCAACAGCTCCGTATAATCGCGGATCGCTTCCGGATAGAGCTTCAGCTCAGCACACACTTCAGCCAGAGCCTCGAGAATGCCGGGATTCTGCGGCGATTTTCGCTCCGCCGTCTCCAGGATGGCTCGCGCCTCGGCAAGCTTGCCCTGGCCTTCGAGGGCTGATGCCAGCAACATGATATCCGGCGTCGAGCCGGGATCGAAGCGCAACACTTGCCGGAATTGCCGGACTGCCTGCGCGTACTGGCGCTCATCCAAATACAACGCTCCCAGCAGCTCGCTCACCCGAAGGTCGTCCGGCTCGATGCTTTGCGCCTGCAAAGCCAGCGCCAGCGCGCGATGCGTGTGATGCATTCTTTCCAACTGCACGCTGGCTCTTAGAAGCGACGCCACCTGGCCGCTCTTGAGATATTGGTTCACCGCCGCTCCCATGGAAAACACCACCAGCAAAACAGGCAGCAGGAGGGACACCTGGAATCTTCTCGCAGTCCACAACCCCTCAGCGCCGGGCAGCCGTGCGGGAGGCATAACCAAGGCCAAAACCGCTCCGCACATCAAACCGCCCAGGTGCGCCCAGTTGTCGATGTGTTTCGCAAAGTGCCCGAACGCGAGATTCACCACAATCACCAGGGTGATGCCGATGCCAAACACAGGTTTCCACCGGCGGGGAACTGCAGCAGGGTGCAGCAGACCCGTTACCAACATGGCGCCCGCGATTCCAAAGATGGCGCCGGAAGCTCCGGCTGCGATGACGCGCGGCGCCATCTGCATGGACAGGAAAGAGCCCGCAATGCCCGAGAGGACGTAAAGAAAAGAAAAGCGCCCGTATCCGTAAAGCGGCTCGAGAAAACAACCCAGAAGGATGAGTCCTGCCATATTCGTGGCCAGGTGCGCCAGACCGAGGTGCAAAAACATCGGCATCACCAGCCGCCAGTATTGGCCCGCGTGGAAAAGCGGGGCGTACGACGCCCCAAAGCTCAAAAGCACAGAATCTTTGGTGGAACCGCCGGCGAGCGTCATGAGCATGAAGATCAGAACGTTCACCGCGAAAATGACATAGGTGGCGCAGACCGGGTAGTAGCGCCGGCCGGCGGAGCCTTGGGGCAAACGAATCCAGGAAGTTGCACTATTCATCGTTCAGCACTCATTGCGGCATCAACAAGGGAAGGGTGTCCTGAACCAACTCAAAGCGGGCGGGCAATTTTCCGGCAAGCTCTCCATCCAACTCGAAGAAAACGGTGTCTTGGCTTCCGCCGGGCGTGAAATTCGCCTCCATCACCTCCATGCGCTCCATATCCCGCACGAGCTCTTGAGCGATGGCCGCTGCCGCATACACGACGTACCGCCTGCGGCTTCGACTCTTGTAAAGCGTCAGACCTAACGCGGGCTTGGTGAGGGCTTGACCGGGAGCTGTGCGAAGCCATCCGGCATATCTGCTGGTTCTTTGGATGATGGCGAATGTGGCTTCAATCTGCCGGCCGTTCGCCTGGCACATCACGGGAGGAAACGAGTAGCGGACTAATTGCTTGACCGCTTCGAGCACGTATGCCGCGACGCCGAAGGGCCAGACAAAATCGCGCTTTAGACGACTGATGACGTAGGCATCATAGCCGACGCCCGCGACGCCCAGAAAGTAACGTCGCACCGGCGCCGTTGAGGACGCAAGCAAGGGTCTCCCGGTCGCAAAACCGAGGGCAACGCGGCGCAGCTTCCACAAGGGGAGTTGGCGGGCCGCGCGAACGGGACTCTCGGGGAGATTGAGGTCCCTGGCGATGATGTTGCCCGTACCACCGGGAAGGATGCCAAGCGGCGTATCGCCCGGGGAAATGCCGTTGACCACCTCATTGACTGTGCCATCGCCGCCGCACGCGATGACGACATCAATGCCGGTCCGGCTTGCCTCCCGTGCAAGCGTCGTTGCCGTGCCCGGCCCCGTCGTGCGTATCAGCTCTGCGTCGATTCCCCCCTCCGCCAGCACAGCACGAACTCTCCGCATCTGCCGCTCGCGCCGGGCCGGGCTCGCTCCCGCAATGGGATTGTAGATGAGCGTGGCTCGTTTCAAGTATGTCGTTACGACATGATGGCGACACGATCGACCGGCTATCCTCCGCCGGCGGCCCACATGCCGCTCACCACGCGCTTGGCCCACAGCGCGTCGCCCTTCTTCATTTTCTTGACCTGGATGTAAACCATGTCTCCACGCTTCAACTGGCTTTCAGAGCCACGTTTTCCGTTGCGGACGTATTTGGTCTTATGCGTGATCTCAATCGTTTTGGGCACTCCGAACTTCGTCTTATCCAAAACGATTGCTACCGGCGTAATCTTGGTAATGACTCCGTAAAGGTAGTCCTGGTATTTACGAGCGTAGGCATTCGGATTGCCGTAGCGGGCGTTATCCGGCATCTCTGGAGATGTGGGGCGCGGGGACGAGGGGCCCTGCGCGCACGCTGTCATGCCAGCCAGCTCCATGGCCAGCACTGCGCCAAGCATGAACACCATCTTACGCATCGTGCTGATCCTCCTCCCGGCGCCGAGCCGCGTCCCTTCCCCTTCAAAATGCATCAGGCCGCCTCACAGGCCGCGGAAAAAATCTTTCGGGAGTCGACGTAGCGACGGCTTCCAGCCGGCAACTCCCTTCAATTCAACGGAGGCCGGCAAGATGCCCGCACTACGTTCGCGGCGGCGGCGAGTTTTTCCGCAGCCTGTTCAGCCGCAAATCGCGCCGAAGCCTGCGCGACGGCAGGCTGCTGACGCCTACAAATGGGATGATATCATAACCCTGAATCGCACGAATTTTGCCTCCGAGAGGTGCTTGTGGCGAAGCCAGTCAAGAAAGAGATTGAAGAGCTGAGGGAAAGAATACGGTACCACGAGCATCGTTATTACGTCTTGAGCGACCCGGAAATTTCCGATCCTGAATTCGACGAACTCATGCGAAAGCTTCAGGAGCTCGAGAAGCGCAACCCGGAGTTGGTGACGCCGGATTCGCCCACCCAGAGAGTTGGAGGCGCGGCTACGGATGAATTCCCCAAGGTACGCCACCGGCTTCCCATGCTGAGCCTGGACAATACGTTTTCCATGGAAGACCTGAAGGAGTTTGACCGGCGCGTTCGCGAGCTTTCCGGCCGGCCGCGCGTGGAGTACGTGGGCGAGCTCAAGCTCGACGGGCTCTCCATGGCGCTGATTTACGAAAAGGGAAAACTCGTGCGCGGCGTGACGCGCGGAGACGGGACGACCGGCGAAGACGTGACAGCGAACGTGAAGACCATCCGGACCGTTCCCTTGAGCGTAAGCCCGAACAGGCTGGAGAAGCTTGGGCGGCCGGAGAGTTTCGAAGTGCGCGGCGAGGTGATCATGCCGCAAAAGGCGTTCCTGCAACTTAACCGCGAGCGCGAAGCCGCGGGCCAGCCTAAGTTCGCGAATCCGCGCAATTCCGCTGCGGGCACCATGCGGCTGCTCGATCCCAAAACCGTGGCCGAGCGCAAGCTCGATATGTTCCACTATTACCTGCTCGTTGACGAAGAGCGCCGTCCCCAGGCCCATTGGGAGACGCTCGATTTGCTCGCAGGGATGGGATTCAAGGTGAATCCGCACCGCCGGCTCTGCCCCACGTTGGACGACCTGATCGGCTTCATCAACGAATGGGAAACCCGGCGAAGCGACTTGGACTACGAAATCGATGGAATTGTGATTAAGGTCAACGATACGCGGTTGTGGGCGACGCTCGGGTCCACAGCCAAATCACCGCGCTGGGCGATTGCGTTCAAATATCCTGCCCGGCAAGCGACGACGGTTGTCCTGAACATTCGCGCGCAAGTGGGGAGAACGGGAATCCTGACTCCCGTCGCTGACCTCGATCCGGTGGATGTGGGTGGGGTCACGGTGAGCCACGCAACGTTGCACAACATGGATGAAATCGAGCGCCTTAACGTCCGTATTGGAGATTCCGTGCTCAT
This sequence comes from Terriglobia bacterium, assembly GCA_030041095.1. Taxonomy (GTDB): domain Bacteria; phylum Acidobacteriota; class Terriglobia; order UBA7540; family UBA7540; genus JASHON01. The sequence continues at coordinate 1,287 of JASHON010000003.1, read as the reverse complement.
TCAACGGGCCGGCGAAGTGATTCCGCAGGTGGTGAAAGTTGTGAAGCACGCGCCGGAAGCGCGCTCATTCGAAATGCCCGGTGTCTGTCCCGCGTGTGGCGGCAGCGTGCTTCGCGCGGAAGGCGAAGTGGCATGGCGCTGTGTCAACGCCGCATGTCCGGCTCAACTTAAAGAAGCGCTCCTCCATTTTGCCGGCCGGCGCGCCATGAATATTGACGGGATGGGCGAAGCTCTCGCTGACCAGCTCGTCGACCAGGGTCTTGTCAAAGACGCGGCGGACCTGTATTCGCTTTCCGAAGAACAATTGACGGCTCTCGAGCGCATGGGAGCGAAATCCGCAGCAAACATCATGGAAGAAATTCAAGGGAGCAAAGCGGCTGACTTGCCCCGTGTGCTTTTCGCGCTCGGGATTCCGTTCGTCGGCGAGCGCACGGCTCAACTCCTGGCGGAGCATTTCCACTCGCTCGACCGTCTGGCCGGGGCCGGCCAGGAGGAGCTGGAAAACGTGTTCGAGATCGGCACAAAAACGGCCCAAGGCATCGTGAAGTTTTTCTCTCTGGAACGCAACCGCAAGGTGGTTGAAAAACTGCGCGCTGCAGGCCTGGATTTTGGTCGCGCAAGCGCGAAGCCTGCCGTGGCGCAAACTCTTTCGGGCAAGCTCTTTGTTCTGACTGGCACGCTCGCGGGCTATTCCAGGGACGACGTCCGGAAGATGATCGAAGACGCCGGCGGGCGCGTCACAGGATCGGTGAGCAAGAAAACCGATTACGTCGTGGTGGGAGAGGAGCCCGGCTCGAAGCTGGAAAAAGCACGCGCGCTGGGAGTGAAGGCAATTGACGAAGGCGAGCTTTTGAAAATGATGGGGAAAACGTAGCGGATTCTTTTTCAGGACATCGCCAGGCCACTGGAGACGGACTGTGACGGAGCCTGCGTCGGGTGCGCGACATAAAAGTGAGAGTCACGCCACGCGACGGCCCTCCCAATAATCCTCAAATCGGCCATTGAGATGACAGCAGCGCAGCGCGAGGATCGCATTGGCTCCCCGAACGGTCCAGAACATGCCCGACCGTTTGAAGCGGGAAGCGATCACCGTCTTGCATCCGGCTTCGATGACGCCCGATCCCACAAAGAGATGCTGACGGCGAAACTTGGGGTAGCGCATGCGCTCCGAGTTTCTCTCGAAGTAGTCAGCCTCGGTGCGAATCTTCTCCGCGACTTCGGGATTGCCGGAAGGGAGGGCGCGGAGCACGGCCACCAGCCTTTCGATTTTTCCCTTATCCAGCAGGC
>JASHON010000058.1 GCA_030041095.1 Terriglobia bacterium | reverse complement strand
CACGTGACAGATATTCCTGGATATCCCGTAACACCTGCCGGAACATGCCGGGTGTGAGCAGTCCGGTTTGCGTATTGCGCTGGCTGGGATGATAGGAACAATGCAAACGCGGCAGGCGTCCAGGCATTTCATAAGCGGCCCTGTGACGGAACGGCATCCGCGATTTGGGCGGAAGCTTTGCCCGCTGCCGCCCTAAGCTAAGGAAAGCGTCATAGGCAATCCTCCCAAGGACCAGCACCACTTTCACCCGGTCGAGTAATTCCAGTTCTCGCTTTAGAAACGAAAGGCACCTCCGGATCTCTTCCGGCGTGGGCTTGTTCTGTGGGGGCGCCCAGCGGACAATGGTCGTGATGTAGCAGTTTCTCAGCTTCAGCCCGTCGTTCCGATGCGATGAAAATGGCTGGTTCGCGAATCCCGCCTCATGAAGTGCCCGGAAGAGAAAATCTCCTGAGCGGTCTCCTGTGAACATTCTTCCGGTGCGATTTCCGCCGTGGGCGGCCGGCGCCAGTCCGATAATGAGGAGCTCCGCCTCCGAGTCGCCAAAGCTGGGCAAGGCCTTACCCCAATATTGCTGGTTGCGGTACATGGCTCGCTTTTTCCGCGCCACATTGTTGCAATATCTAACAAGTCGCGGGCAAGCGTTTGAAGCAACAATTTCCTCCTGAAGTTTTCTCAGCTCTTGCGCGCGCTTAAGGTCCCTACTCATTTCCAGTCAATTGAGGGATTGGCTCCCTTCACGAAATGCCCCATCCAGGATGGGTAGCATCAGTGTCTTCGTCCATGCCCAGGGGCCTGCCGTTTACGCCAGGGACCAGAAGCGCTGGGGACTCAATGCTTACTTCACGACTTCGCGGAGCAAGTTCGTCAATCCGTTCAGATTCCCCATCAAATTCTCAGGAATGCCGTGTCGCTCCTTCAAGTATTCGGGCGTGTTATAGGTCAACCAGACCTTACCTGCGTCATCCTCCCAGACCAGAGCTTTGAAGGGCAAGTCAATGGCCAGTGTAGGTGCAGCCATCATCATCGGGGTGCCGCCCGAGGGATTGCCAAACAAGAGGACCTCGGTTGGCCGCATCTTAAGTCCCGCTTCGGCGGCTGCCGCGGCGTGATCAATCCGGGCAAAAACCCGGAGCCCGCGCTCCTTCAGCATGGATTCCAGCCGCCCAATCGTCTCCCGCACAGAATGACCGCACTCGAGATCCATCAAGCCGCTGCCCTGCTCAGTGTCCCGGGACATTGAACGAGCTCCACGCCAGCCTCAGATGATTTCTTCGACCGACAGGCTGGCGGCACGGAAGGTCGGCATCATCGTGCTTTCCAGAAGCAGCACGCATCATTCCACCTGAGTTCTCTCTTCGGTTGTTGGAGAATGCCCGGCTGCGTCGGCGATCGCGTGTCACAGTCATCCAACAAATTCAGCCGGAAAACGTCCTGCCTCGGTGCAGCCCAAGCAAAATCTGGACAAGGCGGTGCGCAATCAGCTCATGCAAGGTCCAGAGCTCCTTGTTTGCCTCGAAGATGACATTCGCATCCGTCGGATCGACGGAACCCGCTCCCCCTTCGAGTGCCTTCGTCGCTTCTGTGATAATCGGGTCTGAAATCGCCTCGCCCGCAATCTCCCAAAGAGTAATAAAACGGTCCACCGCCGATGGGAAACTTACCCGGAAGACGCCATAATTGCTTGTCGTGCGGGGGGGCTTAAAATCCAGATTGAACGGTCCATGGTAGTCATGCGCGCGAAGCAGCATCAGGACGTTCAGCCAGTCGAGCGGATTCACCAGCCCGACAGCAATATCGACATCGTGTTTCAGCCGGTAGCCGTCATTGACATCAAAGTGCCAGAGTTTCCCGGCGAGCAGCGCTCGCGCCAAGGCCGCCCGCGGCGCGCTTCCCCACATCAACTCGTGAAGGTATTCCGGATTGACACCCACCATCTCCGGGTGAGCCAGCAGCCCCGAGTTGATAAATGTGAGCATCGCATCCGTCGTAGGCAGCAGAAGTTCTGCCTGCGGCTCGAAAGGCTTTGCCTCGAGACAATGACGCATCGGGGAGGTGGCCGCCGCTCGTGAGACCGCCAGGTCCTTCTCACAGGCGGCGTTGATCTCTTCCGCGTACCGCTCAAGCATTCGGGCTTCGTCTACGACACCCTGAAACTGATAACCCAGGGTACCGGGCCAGTAGACGATGAACTGTGCTCCCAATTTGTGGCCCATCTCCACAACGTTTTGGAGCCGCCGCTTGGCGTAGGCGCGCACTTCCGGTTGCTCTCCTGCAGGGCTCCCCGCCCAGACGGGATCATAGAAAGTCTCTCCGGTGACCATGGAGCACTTGACTCCATTCCGTTTCAGCGCGATTCCGATGCCATCAAGAATTTCGTCCTGTCGCCCTGTCATTAATTGGTCGGTGGGAACGATATCGGTATCGTGAGTAGACCACCAGCCGATTCCAATTTCAGCAAGCCGCTCAATCACCTCTGCGGGCTGAACCGGGCTGCGGGTCGGAGCGTGGAATAACGCCTGTCCCTGGTAGGATGCGGCCCATTGCGGGCCGCTGATGAAGAACTTTCGGCGGGTTCCAGGCGAATAGCTCCCTCCGCAAGCGGCCATAAGGCGGCCCACCAAGGCTTGCTGGTCTTTTTGAGATACAGGTTCCGTCATTGCTTCTCCTCGTTAGTCAAAATGTTCCAGGCGATCAGAGGCTTGGTGTTCGATCCCCCTGCCATCGCGCCACCATCCGGCGCTTTGATGGTGGCCCTGGAGAATCCGGTTGGCTCCGGGCTCAACCTGACCCTTGAATCCACTCCTCAAGCGAAGCCTGCACGTTTTTATGAGCGATGCCCTCCCATGCCTTAAGTGGGACTGCTGCAGGCGCCTGGACGCGCAGGCTCCTTCCGCCTGCACTTGAAAGAGCTTGACTCAGGGTTCTTCGCTGCCGTCTGCCCACCGGTATAACAAGGTCAGGAGGGGCCAAAGAGCAACTGTATAGGCAGCGGAGCCAGAAAGAAAGTAGTTTGTCGCAGGAGCAACTGATTGTTGCTGGCACGCGGTAAGCGTCCCTCAAAGCCCGTTGTAATGAGGCCCTCCGCCTCCTTCAGGACACACCCAGAGGATATTCTGATAAGGATCGCGAATGTCACAGGTTTTGCAGTGGACGCAGTTCGAAGAATTAACTTTCAAGTGTTTGCCGGAACCGCTGAGTTCGTCTTCCATCTCATAAACCGCCGCCGGACAATAGTGCACGCAGGGGTTTCCGTACTCTACGATGCATCGCCCGTTGCAAATATTGAAGTCAGCAATCCGCAGGTGCGAAGGCTGATCTTCTTCATAAAAGGTACCTGAGTGGTAGACGTCGGTGAGCTTGTCAAAGGTGAGCCTGCCATCAGGCTTGAATTGTGCGGTCTTCGGGAGAGTTAGTTCCGAAAGCCGCTTCATATGCCGGTAATCAGCCGTTGCACCCACACGCGAGGGTCCGAGGCGGCCACCGGTGGCCAGTTCAAGTGCAACATACAGAGCGCCATTCCAAAAGCCGTGCTGAAACCTCTGATGGTAGTTCCGAACCCTCCAAAGCTCCTTTCCCACCCAGTCCGCCTTCCAGTCTTGTTCGAACCGGGCCAGTTGCTGCGCTGACGAGTCGCCCTTCGAGAGCGCAGCATGCGCCACTTCGGCTGCGAGCATGCCGGTTTTCATAGCCAGATGAATTCCTTTGAGGCGCTGCGAGTTAAGGAAACCTGCAGCGTCACCAACGATCAAACCGCCGTCCATTGCAGTCATCGGAACTGAGAAATATCCGCCTTCGGGAATACACTTTGCGCCGTATCGAACCATCTCGCCACCCTCCAGCAGCCGGCGCAGCCACGGATGGGTCTTCCATTGTTGAAAGGCATGATGGGGATCGAAGCTGGGGTTTTCGTCATCAAGACCCGCCACCAGACCAAGCACGATTTGCGTTTCGGAGGGCGCGTAAATGAAGCCTCCGCCAAACTGCCGGCTCCTGAGCGGCCAGCCCACGGTATGAATGACCTGGCCTTTCTGGATCCGGTCAGCCGGGATCTCCCAAAGCTCCTTCACTCCCAAGGCGTAGCTCTGGGGATTGCGATTGCGATCCAGACCAAGCCGCCTGACAAGCTGCTTGGTGAGGGAGCCGTCCACGCCTTCCGCAAAAATAGTAATTTTGGCGCGAACATCATATCCCGGCTGGTAATTCGATTTGCGATTGCCTTTCCGATCCACGCCTTTGTCACCGGTGCGTACGCCAACCACGCGATTGCCTTCGTAGAGGACCTCGATTCCGGAAAAGCCGCAGAAGAGGCTGACGCCCGCCTGCTCAGCCCGGCCACCCAGCCACTTGATGAATTGATTGAGCGAAATAATGTAATTCCCGTGATTACGAAGAAAGGGAGGGGTAACGGGAAGCTTGTAGGAGCGCTGGTTCGTTAAGTAGCAAACCGCATCATCGGTAACTGGGGATAGGAGAGGCGGGTTTGAACGTTCAAAATCGGGAACCAGCTCACGCAGTGCGGAGGGATCGAGCAAGGCACCCGAAAGGCAGTGCGCGCCAAGGTCTGAGGCCTTTTCGAGAACGAAGATATTCTCAGGCCTGAGGGCCGGTGGGTTGGCAGCCGGAAACGCGCTGCCGGCGCCATGGTGTTTTTCTCCGTGCTTCGCGCACAGGTCAGCGAGGCGGATCGCGCAACTGAGCCCTGCTGGCCCGGCTCCGACGACGAGCACATCGGTTTCCAGGGTTTCTCGGGCATCCGTGCTCATGGAGGATCTGATTCAATTGTAGTTTTTTCGCTTCCGCGAGGTCCAGGGAAATAGGCGCGCGAACTCGATAGCCCGCATTCTGATGAATCCAACGAATGATTCCATATTACAAACTGATGACCACGTCCGGAGGATTGCCGCTCAGCGCCCTGTAGACGTCGGGAAAGCAGCCCACGTGCAACCCGTCAATCGCGTTCTTCAGCCGGATTTTTTCCGGGGCTCCCGCCTTGCGGCCCTTCGTCCGGTTCGGCTCGCACCAGACTGGCTCACCCTCCGCCAAATCCCGGTCGAGCGCGCACATGTCACAGACTCCCAGCCAGATGTTCTTTTCCTTTGCTACTTTCGCCAGCCGCTCTCCGAGAGGATCGCCCTTGCGAAGGATGTAGGCGTTGTCGTCAAAGAAAAACATCCCCACCACTTCCACTCCATGCGTACCCTCTTCCAATTGTGGCAGGATCATTTTACCCAGCTTGTAGTCCGCTGTGTGTCCGGATGTGTTGAAGATGTAGGCAACTTTCATGTTACTCTCCTTAAAAGTGATCACGAATTTTATGTTTTAATTCCATTCCCCCTCTTTCGGAAGGAACACCAGCCATTCAAATCAGTATTGCCACTTATGATTGTGGTTCGGCTGGCCCAACGCTATGACTAAAGTCATTGCGAGCGCCCGCGACAGCTCTCCATCATCAGATTTAGCGTACTTCGCAGCTTTTTTTGACATCTCAGTGAAGGCGGCGAAGGCTACGATGACGTACGCGAAATTATTCCGATGAGCCGATTCCGGAGCCGGCGAGCAGGCGGAACACCTGCTTTGCTAGTTGCTCAATCGCGAGGCGCGCGAGGGCGTGTGGCTCAATGGCAAAAGGTGAAACCTGCCAATTGAAATTTCCCACCTTACAGAACTCTTGGGCAGGATAAAAACACCTGCGGTGTAGAGGAACGTGTTATGTTCGCAGACTGTGGTGATAAACGGCCGTTGAACGGAGGTGGCTTGTATGATCAGACGTCATCCGCATCCCTTTGTGATTGCCGATTCTGACGCTGTGCGAACTCTTTCTGCCAAAGTTGAGGCTTGGGGCCAGCACCAACAGCGGCGAGACAAGCTGCTGAAAGCCTTTCACGAGGCCGCGTGTGCCTACGGAAACGCCAACACTAAGGAGCGGCAGGCCTTCTTCCATGGGCTGCTCACCGGCTATGCGGTGGCGCTCAAACTGTGGTAGACCAAGATCATTGTCTCCGGAAGCGGCCTGCAAGGTCGCTCCCCGGCATGCGTGAGGAGGCGCCCAAACGCGGGTCGCCTGTCGAGAGTCATCAAGGTGAAAATGCGAATCGAAGTGGATTCGCTGGGCAGCGTGAAAGTCCCGGCTGACGCGCTCTACGGAGCACAGACCGCGCGCGCAATACAAAACTATCCGATCAGCGGTCTTCGCGCCCATCCCGTTTTCATCCGGTCCTATGCCCTCCTCAAGCTCGCCTGCGCCGAAGTCAACCTCAAACTGGGTCTTATTCCACGTCCCATTGGGCGAGCTATCATTCAGGCCGCTCGGGAGATTGCCGAAGGGCTTCACCACGATCAGTTCGTGGTTGATGTTTATCAGGCCGGAGCGGGAGTCAGTTTTCACATGAACGTCAACGAGGTGATTGCCAACCTCGCCATTCTTCGTTTCGCCAAGCGACAGGGTTCGGCGCCTCGTTTGGGAGACCATTCAATCGTCCATCCGAATGACCATGTAAACTTTGGGCAATCGACCAACGATACGTTTCCCACCGCCGGGCGTCTCGCGGTTTTGCTGCTTCTCAACGAATTTTATCCCGCTTTGGAAGAACTGGAAAACGCATTTGGAAAGAAGGCCGTTGAGTTCGACGACGTTCTGAAGATTGGCCGGACCCACCTGCAGGATGCGGTGCCGATTCGTTTAGGGCAGGAGTTCGCAGCTTACCGCGAGGCGTTGCGGCAGGCAGGGGCGCAGATTCGTTTCTCTTCTGAGACTCTCTTGCCGCTGGGGATTGGAGGAAGCGCGGCCGGCACGGGGCTGAACGTACATCCTCGATTTGCGCGGTTGGTGGTGGCAAGGCTGAGAGAACTAACCTGTTTGAGGCTCTCTACTGCTTCTGACCTGCGAGCCGCCATGCAGTCACAGCTTCCGTTTGCCGCGGTTTCCGGGGCGCTGCGGAATCTGGCGCTCGAGCTGATTCGGATTGCAAACGACGTTCGCCTGCTTGCGAGTGGACCTATCACCGGACTTAACGAGATTACTCTCCCTGCGGTCCAGCCCGGGTCAAGCATCATGCCCGGCAAGGTGAACCCAGCCATGCTTGAGATGCTGGATATGGTGGCTTTCCAGGTGATCGGGTGTGACACGGTGGTCGCTTTGGCTGTCCAGGCTGGCCAATTGGAATTGAACGTAATGATGCCGGCGATCATATGGAACCTTCTGCACGCAATCGAAATTCTCAAAAATGCCTGCCGTGTGGTGGCCCGTTTGTGCGTCACAGGCATCCAGGCAAATCGCGATATCTGCGAGCGTCACGCTTACCGGACCGCCAGCCTGGCGACTGCGCTCAACCCCGTCCTTGGCTACGATCGGGTCGCATTGGTGGTGAAGAAGGCGCTTACGTCTGGTAAAACCATTCCCGAGGTGTGCCTTGAAGAAGAACTGCTGAGCCGGAAAGAACTGGATCGGCTGCTGAATCCTCACCGCATGACCGAACCCGGCATACGTTGGGCAGGGCGGAACAGCAGAAAAGCAGGAAAGAAGGTTGCATGGAGCCAAGAAAAACGTACAAGACCTACCATTTCAAGAACGCCGTCGCGTTAAAGACGGCGCGCCGGGGGATTATGACAAACGAAGGGCATCCCTCGGTCGAGGTCGGGAGTCCACCCGAATTCAAAGGGACTCCTGACGTCTGGTGCCCGGAAGAATTGCTGATGGGCGCGGTCAACACCTGTCTGATGCTGACGTTTTTATCGTACGCGCAGCATCGGCAGCTTGACATCTCCGCTTATGAGAGCAGCGCTGAAGGAACGGTTGACCACGTTGACGGAAAGTACCGCGTCACCAAAATCACCGTTCAGCCGACCGTATCGTTGAATCGGGAGAGCGACATTCCGCTGGCTGGGCAGCTTCTCAATAGCGCCAAAGAAGAATGCTTTATCTCAAACTCGGTGACCGCGACGGTCGATCTTTCGCCACAATTTAAGACGAAAGCTGACGGGTTATCGAATTAGCGGCGGGCGCAAGGCGACATCTCGAGTTTCTACATCTCGGGACTGATCGAAGCCGCTCCGTGTCAGGGCATGACTCTAGTCATGCCCTGGAGTTTCTACATTTGCGCAACGGCGTCGCATGGGTATGATGCGGCTCCGCCGCCTGACGTGCGGCCAGACTTGGGGAAAGCCTTGCCTTTCCGAGCACGCCAATGATCGAATTATTCAGGGCGAGGCTGCGCCTCGCACCCCGAGTTTCTACATTTTGGCATTGACCGAATCCGCCCCGTATCAGGGCATGACTTCAGTCATGCCGCAAAGACGCGGAAGGAGAGAGGGCTTTAGCCCCTGCTGATGTCGAGGCCGACGCGTAATGCCAACCCGAGCGCTGTCGTGAACTCGTCGTATATGCTCTTGGTCTCTACCAAGACGTACCGGGGACGAGCTCTGTTGCAATCGGAACGCAATGCGACGCTTTGGTAGAGCGAAAAGCCGCAGGGGCTAAAGCCTGGCCATCGGGCGGACCTGAGTCGGCATGACTGAAGTCATGCCTTGATACAGGGGCGCCGAACCGGCTGCCGGAGCGCCCGGGAAACGGCGTGTCAACTGTAGAACCTCCAGGTGTCGCGAAGCGACAGCACCAACTGACACTATTGCTGATTCTTTGACCAAGATCTAAATGGAAGTAAACTCTCGCGTCGTCCTCGCCGGTGCGGTTGGCAATCTGCTCGAGTGGTATGACTTCGGGCTATACGGTTTGCTGGCTCCGGTTTTGGCATCTTTGTTTTTCCCCAGCCACGACCGAATGTCTTCGCTTCTCGCGGTCTACGGCGGGTTTGCCGGCGGCTTTGCCGTGCGTCCGATCGGAGCGATTGCGCTCGGACATTTAGGCGACCGTGTGGGGCGCCGGTTTGTGTTGGTAATTTCAGTGCTCCTGATGGGAGTCGCGACGGTCGTTGTGGGCTTGTTGCCCACCTATCGTGCTGTCGGTGTCTGGGCGCCGGTATTGCTGATCGGGGTCAGGCTGTTCCAGGGATTCTCGGTCGGAGGCGAATTCGTAGATTCCGTAACTTACTTGGTGGAGGCTGCGCCACAGCAGCGCCGCGGGCTCGCCGGCAGTGTTGCCAACTTGGGCTCAACGGCAGGAATGCTGCTTGCGGCAGCGGTGGCCGCGGCGGTAGCGAGCTGGGCCGGCCAGGCACGCCTGGCGGCCTGGGCTTGGCGGGTCCCTTTCCTCTTGGGTGGCGTCATTGCATCCGGAGCTTACTATTTGCGCCGACACCTTCCTGCGAGCCGGTATGAGTCCGCACCGATTGCAAAGACGGAGCGCGAGTCGCCGCTCCGGCAAGCAATTCAGACCCAGCCTTGGATTATGCTGGCCACGCTCTTGTTTACATCCGGCTACGGAATTGCCGATTACGTGACCATGGTGCTCCTGCCAACCTACGCTCACGAATTTGGCCACATCGCTGAGCAGCACGCGTTGCGCATCAACGCAGCCGGACAGGCGTTGGCGCTCTTGATCGTACCGCTTTCCGGCTGGCTATCGGATCGCCTCTTGACCCGGCGCACGCTGCTTGTGGGAGCATTCCTTGTGGAGGGGATGGTGTCGTGGCAAGCTTTCAGCCTGGTTGGCCATCATGGCGTCGCGGGTCTGTGGCTGGCGCAGGTGACGTTTGCCTTTCTGCTGGCCGTGGTGATGGGCGCTGCCCCGGCGATACTGGCAGAACAGTTTCGTCCCGGCTATCGCGTGAGCGCCCACGCTGTGGCATTCAACCTTGGCATCGGCGTGGCTGGCGGTACGGCGCCAATGGTCGGTATGGCGCTGATCAAAGCTACTTCCAATCCCATGGCGCCCGCCGGATATTTGATCCTTGCTGCCGCCTTGTCCATCATCGGCGTACTCCAATTGCGTGAACGCAGCCGCGAACCCATGGATTAGCCATGTGCCGTCAATCCACTTCGAGGAAACTGGAGGTTCGGGGAGCCATGGCCGCTGAACTCATTTCTGTGGAATCTTGCCAGCTCTTAAATTGTTTTCCTGATGCCATCATCGTGGTCGATTCCGAGGGAAACATCGTTTCCGCCAATGAGTTGGCCGAACAGATTTTCGGTTACCCGCAGAAAGAGTTGCTCGGACAGCCGGTGGAGATTCTCGTTCCGGAAGCAATTCGGGAGAAACATGTCGATTACCGAAAAGCTTACGTCCGGAATCCAAAATCCCGTCCGATGGGTGCTATGGAGCTCCAGGCCAGAAGGAAAGATGGCAGCCTCTTTCCCGTAGAGATCAGCCTTGCCGCCTTCCGAGCTCCAGACGGCCTCCGTGTTATCAGCGCGATTCGTGATATCCGTCGTCGTAAACAGATAGAAGATGCCCTTCGCCAGAGCGAAGAGCGTTATCGGCTCCTGATCGAAGGGGTGAAAGACTACGCCATATTTATGCTGGACCCTGAAGGCCGGGTCGGAACCTGGAACGAAGGAGCCCGCCAGATGAGGGGCTACCGCACTGAGGAGATTCTGGGACAACCTATCTCGATTTTTTTTACTCCGGAGGACGTGAAGGCCGGCAGGCCTGCCCAGGAGCTTAAGGACGCGGTCGAGCGAGGCCGCATCGAAACCGAAGGTTGGCGCGTCCGAAAGGATGGCTCCCGGTTTTGGTCACAGGTCGTCTTGACCACTCTCAAAGATCCGAGCGGGAAACTGCTGGGATTTACTAAGATCGCGCATGACATTACCGAACGAAAGCGGGCTTCTGAAGCGCTGCTGTTCGAAATCAGCAATCGGCTGATCTCGAACCTCAACTTCGGAGACCTGCTCTCGGCCATCACCGCTTCTCTTCGCCAGATCAAAGAGTATGATTATGCCGGTCTTGCGATATTCGAGCCGTCCTTGCAGAAGCTGCGCGTTTACGCTCTGCCGTCCCCTTCCCGCGCCAATCTGATTCACGAGGAGCTTCTGCTGCCTCTCGAAAACTCGCCGGCCGGATGGGCGTTCAAAGCGCGTCGGGCGCTAGTGCTCAACCGGGTGCACGAAGAGGGGAGACCATTTGAAATTCCCGATCAGCTTATCGCACAGGGAGTACGTTCGGCCTGCCGCATACCCCTGGTTAGCCGCGATAAAGTTATAGGCACATTGAATCTCGCAAGCCTCCATGAAAACGCTTTTTCAGATGAGGAAGTGGACCTGCTCACGCAGGTGGCCAACCAGATCGCGCTGGCGCTCGGCAACGCCATTTCGTTCCGCCAGCTTTCAGAACAGAAGGAGAAACTGGCGGGTGAAAAGCAGTACCTGGAAGGTGAAATCCGCAGCAGGCTGAACTTTGGCGAGATCGTCGGTGAAAGTGCGGAGCTGAAAGATGTTTTGCAACAGGTTGAAACGGTTGCGCCCACGGATTCCACCGTGCTGATTCTAGGTGAGACTGGAACCGGCAAAGAGCTTATTGCGAGAGCGATTCACGATGTGAGCAGCCGGCGTGAAAAAACTTTCATAACCGTAAATTGTTCAGCCTTGCCCTCGGGACTTCTCGAAAGCGAGCTTTTCGGCCATGAGAAGGGAGCCTACACCGGATCGGCGTCGCGGCAGATTGGCCGCCTCGAGCTCGCTAACCATGGGACGCTTTTTCTGGATGAAATCGGGGACATTCCCTTGGACCTTCAGCCCAAGCTCCTTCGCGCCTTGCAGGAAAAGCAAATTGAGAGGCTGGGAAGCGCCCAGACCATCACCGTCGATGTCCGTTTAATTGCGGCGACCAACCGCGATCTTGAGACACTTGTGGAGGAGGGTCGCTTCCGCAGCGATCTCTATTATCGTCTCAATGTTTTCCCTATTACCCTGCCTCCTTTGCGGGAGCGCACCGGTGACATCCCTCTGCTGGCGCGCCATTTTCTTGAAAAATACAGCCGCCGCATGGGAAAGAAGATTGAATCAATTCCTGCTGAGAATCTGCAAGCGCTTTCCCGTTACCCCTGGCCTGGCAACGTTCGGGAACTCGAACACTTAATCGAGCGCGCCGTGATTTTGACTTCCGGCTCGGTCTTGCGAGTTCCGCCTCTTGGATCCAAGTCATTGCGCAAGCCGCAGCCGGTCCCCTCGGACACGCTCGCTGAAGCCGAACGAGGCCACATTCTCCGGATCCTGCGAGAAACAAATGGCATCATCAGCGGCCCGCGAGGCGCCGCGGCGCGCCTGGGTCTTAAGCGAGCAACACTCGCCTCGAAAATGCGCCGTCTCGGAATCTCGCGCAATCATCTTTGAACTGTCCCAAGAAGAAGCGCCTTTCGCCGCCACTATTTCGCCAAAAATGACGCCAAAAATGACGATGATACAGAGGCGCATCCAGAATTCGCGTTTCTCGGGTGGACCGTCACGCGAGACTTCATCTTCCCAACCAGCTTTTTTCCGTAAGTTGCCCCTATCTTCCGATCGTTGATGTTTTGGCTCCGGACGTACTTTGTACCCAAATGTGAATTGTACGAAGCAGTCGCGAGAGTGCGCGACGAAACGAGCGGTCCTCCGCATTCATCTCATGGTTGGACACTTTGGATGGGTCAAGGTCTAGAAACCGTTAACCAGTAGGATGAAATCGAGCCACGTTCTGAGACTAAAACACGTCGTATGGGTATTGGTTGGGCTGATCGCAGCCATCGTGTTGCTGGCCGTCACTCACTCGGGAGCCAAGTCGAGGGTGCAGGCGCCACGTCCGCCGATGGTAGAGGTTACTGCGGTCGAGCAGAGAGATGTTCCGGTTTACGGCGAATGGATCGGCACGTTAGCCGGGCAAGTGAATGCAGACATCAAAGCGCAAGTCACTGGTTACCTGCTCCAACAGGATTACAAGGAGGGCTCATATGTCAGGAAGGGACAGCTCCTCTTTCAGATCGATCCTCGTCCGTTTAAGGCCGCGCTCGACCAGGCCAAAGGGCAATTAGCGCAGGCAGCAGCACAACTCGTTCAGGATCACGCGCAGCTTGCTGAGGCCAAGGCCAACCAGCTCAAGAGCCAGCTTGATGTGAATAAGTATGCCCCTCTGGCGAAAGCTGAAGCCGTCAGCCAGCAGGATCTTGACGATGCGGTCGAGACAAACGTAGCTAACAAGGCTCAGGTGCAGGCTGCAAAAGCGGCCATCGCGCTCGCCCAGGCTCAGATTCAGGCCGACCGGGCCGCAGTTGAAGCTGCGACCATCAATCTGGACTTCACTCGAATTACTTCCCCGATCAACGGCATCGCCGGAATCGCTCAGGCACAGGTTGGCGATCTGGTGAGCACCAGCAGTGGTCCCTTAACGACAGTTTCGACCCTCGATCCTATCAGGGACTACTTCACGGTCAGCGAGCAAGAATATCTCGAGTTGCAGAAGCGGTTTTCGGGTTCTGACCCGGAACGCTGGAAACTGCAGCTCATTCTGGCTGGCGGCACAACCTATTCGCATGAGGGCAAGTTCTACTTCGCCGATCGAGCCGTGGACCCCAGTACGGGCTCGATCCAACTGGCTGGGCTTTTCCCAAATCCTGGCAACATTCTGCGTCCCGGAGAGTACGGCAGAGTCCGGGCTGTGATTCGAATGCTGAGGAATGCCTTAGTGGTACCTCAGGCTGCCGTCACAGAACTGCAGGGTAGCTTCCAGGTTGATGTGGTCGGTCAAGACGATCGGGTCTCGATCCGTCCCGTTAAAGTAGGGCAGCAGACGGGCACCATATGGGTTGTGCTGGACGGGCTGAAGGCGGGTGAACGTGTCGTTGTCGAAGGCCAGCAAGCCCTCCGGCCAGGCATGCGAGTGGACCCCCAGCCATTTAACAACAGCGCCGAGCGAAAAGTAGAAATTGGCGAGTGAAGGTGTCAGCAATCAGCAAACTGAAACTATGGGTTGCTGGCCGGTTGCTGCCGGCTGATTGCTAAAAGCTGATTGCTGAAAGCTCAAATAGCAAATAAAAAATCATGTCGAAGTTTTTTATAAGACGGCCCATCGTCGCGATGGTGATTGCGATTCTTACCGTGATTGTGGGCCTGGTTACCATCGTGACGTTGCCGGTGGCGCAGTTTCCGAACATCGTCCCACCCGAGATTCAGGTCTGGGCTACCTATCCTGGCGCCGATGCCCAAACCTTGGAGCAAGCGGTTGCAACTCCCATCGAGCAGCAGATCAACGGCGTCGACCACATGAACTACATGTACTCGTTAAACGCCACGGGAAATTCGCAAACCAGGATGTTCGTGAACTTCGGCGTCAAAACGGATCCCAACACTGACCTCATTCTCACCCAATCCCGCGAGCAATTGGCCTCTCCTCAATTGCCGCCGTAGGTGAACAACTTCGGGGTCAACATTGAGAAGTCGGTTTCTGCTCCGCTCATGCTGATTGCTTTGTACTCGCCGCATGGGTCGCACGATGCGCAGTTCCTTGCGAACTACGCCTATATCAACCTCGTCGATCCCATTGCTCGCACGTACGGGGTGGGCCAGGTTGTAGTCTTTGGCGCCGGGCAGTATGCGATGCGGCTTTGGGTGAAGCCGGACCAGTTGGCGAAGCTCGGGATCACGGTCAGTGACATTGTTAATGCCATCCAGGCACAGAACACTGTGAATCCTGCCGGGCAGGTTGGTGGCCAGCCGGCGCTCCCAGGCCAACAATTCACTTACTCCGTGCTCGCCCAAGGACGTCTGACCTCGCCTGAACAGTTCGGCAACGTTATTGTGCGCGAGAGTCCGAACGGCGGGATTGTTCGGGTGAAAGACGTGGCCCGAGTTGAGTTGGGCACGCAGGACTATAGCAGCATGGGCCGCTTGGATGGCAGGCCCTCCGCCATCATCAACATCTCCCAGTTACCGGGTTCCAATGCCGTCAAGACCGCCACTGCGATCAGGAAGCTGATGTCGCAGTTGAAGCAGCGGTTTCCAGCGGACGTGGCTTACAGCATATCGCTCGATGAGACGCGCCCAGTCACAGAAGGCATAGAAGAGATCGTTAAAACCCTCTTGATCGCAATCGTACTGGTCATCTTTGTAGTCTACTTGTTCCTGCAGGATTGGCGCGCCACACTGATTCCACTGTTGGCCGTTCCCGTCTCGCTGATCGGCACCTTTATTTTTTTCCCGCTCTTCGGCTTCTCCATCAATACGCTTTCACTCTTCGGGTTGGTGCTCGCCATCGGTCTGGTGGTTGATGACGCCATTATTGTCGTGGAAGGGGTGCAACGCCACATCGAGGCAGGCGCCGCTCCTAAAGACGCCGCTCAAAAAGCGATGGAAGAACTCTCCAGTCCGGTCATTGGGATCGCGCTGGTTCTTTCCTCAGTCTTCGTGCCAACTTCCTTCATTCCCGGCATCACCGGAAGGCTTTATCAACAGTTCGCCCTGACGATTGCCATCTCGGTAGTTCTCTCCGCCTTCAACGCATTGACACTCAGCCCAGCGCTGGCCGCGCTCCTGTTGCGGAGAAAGGGAGAGAATCACGGGCCGTCGCAGCAGTTCTTTAACGGATTCAATCGTATTTTTGGAACGGCCACGGAAGGCTACGTCCGTTGGTCGAACGGACTGCTTCGGAAAGGCGCCCTCGTGCTGGTGCTGCTGGTGGCCTGTGGCCTGGCCGGCATCTTCTTTGGCAGCTTACTGCCGTCAGGTTTCTTGCCTGATGAAGATCAGGGCTACTTCTACATCAATATGCAACTCCCCGACGCGGCCTCTCTTCAACGGACAGCGGCGGCAGCGAGCGAGGTAGAAAAGATTCTTGCGAATACCCCGGGGGTGGAGCACACCACCACCGTTATCGGCTTCAGCATGCTGAGTTTCGTTCGATCCAGTTACAGTGGCTTCTTTTTTGTAGCCTTGAAGCCCTGGAGTGAGCGTAAGGCTCGTGCGGAACAGTATCAAGCTCTCAAAGCGCGCCTGAACCAGGAACTCGGCCGGCTGCCCGTCGGAACTGTGTTTAGCTTCTCACCGCCGGCAATACCCGGGGTTGGCAATGCAGGCGGCTTCACCTTTGTACTGGAAGATCGCGCGGGGCGCGGTGTCTCATTCCTCGCCCGCAGCGTCGCCAGGTTTATGGCTGCCGCTCGCAAGCGCCCGGAAATTGGCATGATCAACACAACATTTCTGCCCAACGTGCCGCAAGTGTTCTTGAACGTTGACCGGGCCAAGACACTGAAGCAAGGTGTATCCGTCAGCGATGTTTACCAGACGATTCAGGCTTTCATGGGCGGGCTTTTCGTGAATTACTTCAACAACTTTGGCCGGACCTGGCAAGTCTACGTCGAGGCCGAAGCCCCGTATCGCTCGAACACGCAGGACCTTGGGCAGTTCTATGTGCGCAACAACCGGGGCCAAATGGTGCCGCTTTCATCCCTGGCCAATTTTGAGACGCACTCGGGCCCGGAATTCCTCATGCGCTACGACGAATATCAGGCCGCGCAGATCAATGGAAGCGCGGCGCCCGGCTACAGCTCTGACCAGGCAGCGGCGGCGCTGGAAGACGTTTTCAGAAAAACCATGTCCCCCGGAATGGGTTACGACTGGATGGGCATGTCTTATCAGGAACAGAAGGCACGGCAAGGGATTTCACCTTCGGTCATCTTCGGCTTCTCGCTGCTCTTCGTTTTTCTGATTCTCGCGGCGCTCTATGAGAGCTGGAGTTTACCGTTCAGCGTACTCTTGAGCACGCCCGTGGCAGTGTTGGGCGCTTTCGGAGTGCTGTGGCTGCGCCGCGTCTTGCTCGGCGTCGTCCTGCCACCTTACATGGTTCAAATTGAGAACGATGTTTATTCGCAAATCGGCCTGGTGATGCTGATCGGCCTCACGGCTAAGAATGCAATTCTGATTGTCGAGTTCGCCAAAGATCAATATGAACAGGGCATGCCGCTGGTCGATGCGGCGCTCGGAGGGGCCCGGCTTCGCCTCCGGCCCATTCTGATGACCTCGTTAGCGTTCATTCTGGGCTGCGTGCCGCTGTGGGCGGCCTCGGGCGCCGGGTCAGTGGCGCGCCGGATCATGGGGACGACCGTCATTGGAGGCATGGCGGCGGTCACTGTGCTTGGCATCTTCTTCGTTCCGGCGATCTTCTATCTGGTGGAGCGATGGTCCGCGGTGGTCCGCGAGCGGTTTCTGACGTCTCGACCCCCGCAGCCTGCAACCCCGGAAGGCGGATAAAATGCGTAGCGCCTCTCCAATCGCAGCAGGAGGTGGGATCGCCGTTCGTGCTGAACGAGAGTCACCGGAATCATCCAGAATTCTTTCCTCTCTCAGTCATGGCGGAGGCGGGCAGGGTGTAAGAAGCGGCTCAGACAACGTCTCTCCCCGGCAAAAGCTCGGAGCGGCCGTCGTCGGACTCATCAGCATCGTCGTGGCAATAACGGTCTCAGCCTGCAATGTCGGGCCGAATTACCGCCGGCCCAATGTGCCAATTCCATCCACTTTCCGCGCTCCTGGCGCCGCCTCGCCGGCTCCAACCCAAACCTCATCCTTCGCCGACATGCCCTGGTGGAAGGTGTTCCACGATCCCCAACTTCAAGCACTCATTCGGAGCGCGTTGAAGAAGAACTTCGATCTGAGGCTGGCGGCGGAGCGTATTACGGCGGCGCGGGCGCAGGTGGGGATTACCCGTTCCAATGAGTTTCCCCAAGTCTCAGCCGACCCGAATTTCAGCGGAGAGAAGACTGACGAGGAAATCAAGTCCAATATCTTCTCTCTCGCCGCCGACGTAGCTTTTCAAGCCGATTTTTTCGGCCGCTTCCGGAGAGCTACGGAAGCCGCGCGAGCACAGCTTCTGGGTACCGAAGACGCGCAGCAGACAGTCGTCCTGACGCTGGTCAGCGACGTAGCCAGCGACTACTTCCTGCTTCGTGACCTCGATCTGCAGCTCCAGATCAGCCAGAAAACAGTCAAAACTCAGGAAGCTTCGGTCAGGCTGACCCAGATGCTCCTCCAACACGGTGTTGCCACGCGGCTCGACGTGCTTCAGGCCCGGCAAGTACTCGATAGCGCCAATGCGCAGATCCCGGATCTGGAGCGGCAAATCGGACAGACCGAGGATGCAATCAGCATCTTACTGGGTGAGTACCCGCACGGCATCCCGCGCGGGCGTCCCTTGGGAATCGAGACCCCACAAGGCTGGGTTTGGAGCGAGACTTTGCCTCCGCAGTTGCCTCCCGGCCTGCCTTCGTCCCTGCTCGAGCGCAGACCCGACATCCGCGAGGCGGAGCAGAACCTTGTTGCCGCAAACGCGAACATCGGCGTAGCCAAGGCCATGTTCTTCCCGCAGGTCTCACTGCTCGGCTTGGTTGGCGGAGCATGGGGTCACACCGTCTTCCTTGGCGCCGGCGTGCCGGCGCACATGGGCATCTACAGCGAGGAGGCCGGCCTGGCACAACCTCTGTTTGAAGGAGGCGCTCTACGCAACAATTTGCGCTATGCCAAGTCGCAATACCGACGAGCGTTGATCGAGTACACGCAGACCATCCAGCAGGCATTCGGCGACGTCTCGGATGCCCTGATCGCGTACCAGAAATCTCACGAGGTCCGCATCCGGGATGAACAGTCCGTGAAGGATCTTCAGCAATCCGTCAGCGTGTCACTGACGCGCTATCGAGGAGGAGTTGCGACGTTTCTGGATGTCCTTGACAGCCAGCGATCGCTCTTCAGCGCCGAGCTCGCGCTGGCGCAAGCCCGCAACAGTGAATACCAAAGCCTAGTTCAGCTTTACAAGTCGCTCGGCGGCGGCTGGCAGCCTTAATCGGCACAAACACGAACAATGCAAGACGTTTCTAAAAGAGAGCTACTCCGGCGGGTGTTGCCTTGCGACACCATTTCGTCATTAATGACGATAGCGATCAACGCTGTTTGCCAACTTCCGTCTCACATCACCCTGATTTAGAACGTGACGCTTTTCGCAAAGACTATCATTGCAGTAAGTTATCCCACACCCGCGACATCCCTCCCATTTTGGCTTCCAAGTTGCCTTGCTTGAAGGCGTGAGTTGGGTCATTCCAATCGGACGCATAGCCAGGAAAGATGTGCTGATCGCTCCAGCTCCTGCTCTTGCACCCTACGTCGGAGACCCGGTGCGGGTGACCGGTACGCTTCATAACGGCGCCACACCAGCCGAAGAGGTATTCTATGACAGGCTGGCTTCGAATGAGCAGGGAGGAAGTCAAAAAGCGGATCGACTCAGGCGAAGAGATTGTAGTTTGAGGAATGGGAAGCTGCCGGCTATCCGGCAGAGGAGAAGCAAATCGGGGTTGCGCAGGTCAGCGGAAGGGAGCGCAGGTGAAAATCCTCTCCGTCAATGTTTCCATGGGGCGCGAGATCAATTACATGGGGGAAAGATTGAAAACTGGCATTTTCAAAGAGCCGGTGAAAGGCCGGGTGACGCTCCACCACTCGAGCCTCGAGGGTGATGCCCAATCGGATCTCGTCAATCACGGCGGGACCTACAAGGCTGTGTATGTTTACCCGTTTGAGCATTACGAGTTCTGGCGGCACGAGCTTCAACGTGATGGCTTCCTATTTGGCCAGTTTGGCGAGAATTTTACGGTTCGCGGAATGCTCGAGCAGGACGTTCACATTGGAGACGTGTTCCGTGTTGGGGGCGCAACAGTGGAAGTGACCCAGCCACGCATTCCGTGTTACAAGCTGGGCATCAAGATGGGCCTTGCCGAATTTCCAAAAATGTTTCTCGCAAGCGGTCGAGTCGGGTTTCTGCTCCGGGTCCTTGCGGAAGGGGAAGTTGGAGAAGGAGATTCGCTGGAGCGCATCACGGCCGGGCCGGAGAAGATGAGCGTTCGGGCCATCAACCATCTGTTGCACTTTGATCCAGAGAATTTCGAAGATGCACGAAGAGCCCTTCGCATCCCGGCATTATCCCCTGGCTGGCGCAGATCCTTTGAGAAGCGGCTGGTGCAAGCTCAGAACCGAAAAGCAACCGATTTCAAACCAATGCGCGAAGCATTTTGAAGGAAGACGATGATCCAATTAAAGCGAGTCTACGATGCGCCTGCCAGAGAGGACGGAAAGCGCTTCTTGATTGAGCGCCTCTGGCCGCGTGGAATCAAGAAAGAGAACCTGAAGATCGACGGCTGGATCAAAGAGGCCGGGCCTAGCACTGAACTGCGCAAATGGTTCAGTCATGATCCTGACAAATGGGATCAATTTCGAGAGCGCTACTTCCGGGAACTTGATCGGAATCGCTCCGTCCTGAAGCCCATATTGGAGGCGAGCCGGGCGGGCACTGCGACGCTGATCTACAGCTCCCACGATACCGAGCATAGCAATGCGGTGGCGCTGGCGGAATACCTGAAGAAAAAGGCATCGACAGCATGAAAACGACCGTGCGCGTCACCACTTCGGACGCCATGCCTTGAATAAGGAGGTTCACGTGGCTAGCAGAATCAATTACGAGAAAGTAGCTCCCCGCGCCGTACAGGCGATGCTTGCAGTAGAAGGTTACGTCAGAGCCAGCGGGCTTGAGCCTTCTCTGTTAGAACTCGTCCGGCTGCGAGCCTCGCAGATGAATGGCTGTGCTTTCTGCGTCGACACGCACACAAAAGACGCAAGAGCAGGAGGCGAGACCGAGCAGCGGCTCTATGCGGTTGCAGTGTGGGAGGAAGCGCCGTTCTTTACGGAACGCGAGCGGGCAGGGCTTGCCTGGGCGGAAGCCGTCACGCATGTCAGCCTGTCGCATGTGCCCGATGCGGTCTATGAACAGGTGCGTGAGCACTTCAGTGAAAAAGAGCTCGTGGACCTCACCATGGCCGTCATTGCCATTAATGGCTGGAACCGGCTTGCGGTCAGCTTCCGCAAGGAGGTGGGTACTTACGAGCCTGCCGCGGCTCGAGGAGAGAGAGGTAAGGCAAATGGGGAGTTGGCGTAGCGCCGGCTTCCAGCCGGCAACCCCCTTCAATTCAACCGAGACCGGCAAGATGCCGGCGCTACATGGATTGAGTTAGTGACATCGTTCACAGGAGGGCCTGATGGCCACCGAAACAGCTTTTAATTGGGCGGAGGTTGTTAATTACGCCAAAAGAATCAGCACCGCTCCGCCCAAAACCCAATACGAATTACCGGGGGTCACCTTGGAGGATCATCTCGGCGTGCCAGTTGCGGTGGTGCCGCTGTGGCATGCGGTGGTGACGGCTCGTCTCACGCTGACGAAGGGCAACGCCAAAAGTCTCAAGGCTGCTCAGGAGCGGTTGAGCCGGGCTCTCGAGCAGATCGAGGCCATTTATCCATTGAATCCCGGCGGGATATTCATCCAGGTGGCTTACGGCCTGCCCTACTTTAGGGACTATCTCCCGGCAAGGGTCATAGACACATACATGCCGCGGGCGCTTGATAACGGCAAACGCGGTGACAGAGCCCTGATTGATGCGATCAAGTTCCCGAAAGACCCGGCCACGCTCATCCTTGAGCATAACGACATTTCATTTCACTTCAAAAGCGATTTCAACGAGCATATCAGCGACGTGATTCGTGCCCTCTTCCATCCCGGAACACATTTCCTGAACAGCATTCCGGTCGAAAACGTCTACGTCGGAGATCTCTTTAATATGACTTCGATCCGCCGCGGCTTCGCGGGCCGCGGCATGCCGCGCACGATAGCCCGCCGGCTGCGCATTCCGGGAGCAGATAAGATTCCAGCGGGCGCCATGCTCTTCATGGGTTTCACTTCCAGCCACGTTCATGGCCTGGCACAAGGCAAGCTTCCTAGCTTCGAGACGATTCCTGGTTATACTGACCAGACGCCGGAGAGCTATTTTGCTCACGGGACGATCATGCACCTGTCGCATATTGTGATTGATCTCGAGGGCTGGTACAGCCTGGACCACAAAGATCGCCTCCATCGCATGTTCAATCCTCGCCGGACCGAAGGCCCCGAACATCTTTCGCCTCCTCAGGCGCCCGAAACGAGCACTTTCAAAGAACAGCTTGAAGATGACGCCAAGAAGACCGGAATTCTTGGCCACAACGCGCAGATGCAGTTTCTATCTCGGGTTGATAAGGATACGACGACCGTGTACGGCGAGGTGATCCCGAAGGGAACAGCCCTATTCCTGCGGCAGGATTTCGACACGGTAGAGAACCCGTTTGAGTTTAATTCCGACGCCCCTGTGAGTCCCACTCCTGTTCCTGGCGTGCACTTTATTGGCTTTGGGCCGTCTGCCCAGCTATTCGAAAAGATACGAAAGGAAATGGATGGCGCGGAGCTGCAGGCGAAATTTCATCTCCCGGACGAGAATACGGGTTTCACAAAGTTCCTGGTCACCACGCACCGGCAGAACTACCTGGAACCACCCCGCGAGCACCGCTCATTCCCGCTTGCAGAGTTGATTTAGGGGAAAGCACGATCAATCTGTCTTCCTCCGCGGCGGTTGGCGGGTGGCGCCGCCTCGCGGCGCGAACCAATGCTGCTGTGATATAGTCTCAGTAAGCTGAAGAGCGGAGACGATGGCCACCAAAGTCCAGATGAGCCTTGAAGAGTACGACGCGCTTCCAGAGAAGGAAGGCGTGAAGTACGAACTGAGCGAAGGAGACCTGATCACCGTGACTGCGTCGCCTCGGCTTTACCACAATCGTGTTCGTGATCGTCTGGGGCGAATTCTCGCCGCGTTTGTGGAGGAACACGGTCTCGGTGAGGTTACCACCGAGACGGACTTCAAGCTCTCGGAAGACGTTGTCCGGATTCCGGATATCGCTTTCATTCGGGCGGATCGGCTGCCCGCGATTAATCCGCGGCAGCGGATTGAAGGCGCTCCCGACCTTGCCATCGAAGTGGTGTCGCCGGGGGACGACCCGGACGATCTTGTGCTGAAAACTCAGCAATACCTTCGCTCGGGAGCGCGCGCCGTGTGGGTAGTATACCCGGAAGCACGGCTGGCCTACCTTTATAAACCCGGCGAGCGGCCTGAAGTGCGGGAAACGCACCAGACGCTTGACGACCCCGAAATCCTGCCCGAGTTTTCTCTGCCTCTTGTCCGGGTGCTGGCCCCCGAGCCGGCGTAGGACCCTGATTCCGCCGATAAGTGAGAAATCTATAGCCATGGCAGGCATCATCTGCCGTGGCTACCCGCGTACCCTGACCTCTCTGCCGCGCCCGCTCTCCCAAAGCTCGCAGAACAGAGTGATGCTGAGCGCCGCGCCGGCGTCTTGCCGGCCTTGGAGTTTCTACATTTCACACGCCGTTTCCCGCGCACTCCGCCAGCCGCTTCGGTGCACCCGTATCAGGGCATGACTTCAGTCATGCCGACTCAGGTTCGCCGATGGCCGGGCTTTAGCCCCTGCGGCTTTTCGCTTGGCCAAAGCGCAGCGTTGCGCTCCGATTGCAAGAGGGCCCGTCCCGGGCACGTCTTGGTAGAGGCGAAGAACGTACGCGACGAGTTGACGATAGGGTTCGGGTTGGCATTACGGGTCGGCCGTGACATCAGCAGGGGCTAAAGCCCTCTTTCCTTCAGCATCTTTGCGGCATGATTGAAGTCATGTCCTGACACGGAGCTGCTTCGACCAATTCCGAAATGTAGAAACTCAACGGTAAGGCGCAGCCTCGCCCTAAATAATTGGATCACTGGCGCAGTCGGAAAGGCAAGGCTTTCCTTGTTCCTGGCCGCACGTCAGGCGGCCAGGCCTCACCATTCCAATATCACCTGGCAGGCTGAAAACCAGATACGCCAAATTGCCACAGCATGAAGCTATAGTTGTCCGCCAGCATTTCCTGTATTTGAGTTTCAGTACCACCAATTCCGCCGTGCCCGCCGTGATATTCGACGCGGAGCAGCACCGGCTTGCCGCTCGACGTCGCTGCTTGCAGGCGCGCCGTCATCTTGGCCGATTCCCAAGGATCAACGCGCGGGTCATTGGCTCCCGTCTCGAGCAATACTGCCGGATAACGTGTTTTGTCTTTCACGTGGTCGTAAGGGCTCATCGCATAAAGCGCCTTGAAGCCTTCCTTCGTCTGCACGCTGCCGAACTCCGGAATATTGGGTACGCCGTTAGCGGTCGTCTCCTCGCGGAGCGTGTCTGACATCCCAACGACGTCGATGGCAGCAGCGAACAGGTCAGGCCGCGAGGTAATGGCCCGGCCAATCAAAACGCCGCCCGCACTGCCGCCTTCTCCGGCAAGCCGCGCCGGCGACGTGTACTTATGCTCGATCAGATATTGCGCGCAGGCAATGAAGTCACGCCAGGTGTTCGGCTTCGTCCGGCCTTTGCCCGCCAGGTGCCACCCTTCGCCATATTCCCCGCCGCCGCGTACATGGCAAACGGCGTAGATACCACCTTCTTCGAACCACGCAAGCCGGGTTGGACCGAAGTACGGGTCGGTTGAAAAACCGTAGGCGCCGTAGCCATAAAGCAGCGTAGGATTTGATCCGTCCCGCTTCATGCCCTTGGGATAAACGATGGAAAGCGGCACGAGCGTGCCATCGTAGCTTCGGACCTTGAGCTCGACGGATTGGACGTTCGTCGGATTGTCATAACGACCTACGGGCTGCAGCCTGGTGTCAACCACGCGTTTCGTGCCCGGATCATACGTGTAAATCCTGTATGCCTTCGTCCACGAAGTCAGGGTGAGGAGTGCGCCCGCCAGGCGTGGATCCGTTTGCACGCCGACCGTGCCCTTAAAGGGTAACGGCACTTCTTCGATATGTGGATGAGGGCCGTAGGGCACGCGCAGGACGCGGCCAATGCCGCCGTCGAGTAGTTGAACGTAGAGGGCATCCTGAGCAGGATTGATACTGGTGACGACGGCGCTGCTCGGCGCGACGATTGTTTCGGCGGAGGCCAGATTGGGATTGCGGGCGTCGATGCGGATCACTTTGTAGCGCAACGCGTTTTTGTAAGTGAGCAGGTAGAGATCATTCCCATGGATTTCGATATCCTGCACGTCGTCGGATAGGACAGCCACTTCCCTCCAAGCGGAGTTGGTTTTGCCAAGATCGGTGGCGGGCTCGATGTAAAACACGCTGTTGGGTGAGACACCGCTGTTGATCACCCCCAGCGCGTAGCTGCAGTCCGGCTGCACCACCACGGCGCTGAGGCGGCGGGGGTCGACGTGGATCGTGGGCACGACGCCATACCCAAAAACTGCCGGGTCTTTACCCGAGTCTCGGCCCAGGATGTGGAGGTAGGCTCGGACCTTCTGCTCCACTTCCGTAGCAGGCGCGCCACGGGGTAGAGTTTGGAGACGCCCGTAGACGAATGAGCGATCGCCCGGCAGCCAACTCGGTTGGCCGCCTCCCCAGGCGCCCGGAATCACGTCGCCCGTCTCACGTCCCGACACAATGCTGAACACGTGAAGCTCGGTATTGCGCTCTGCGCCGCCCGGCGCGATTCCCACTGCAACGTACCGTGCGTCCTGCGAAGCGGTGAAGTATAGGATCACGTTCTTGCCCTTGTGTTGGCTCGGTGCGGCAAGCTTCACCGCTTCCGGATCGACCAGGAGTCTGTCCGGCCCGTTGAGACCGTGGCGAAGATAGAGTTTGGCGACGTTTCCGGTGGGAAGGCGCTTGAAGATGAGGTACAGATTGCCTGGCAGCTCAACCGCCTGCACCTGGGGCACAGTCTGGTCAAGGTGACGGATGCGCTCGAGGAGTTTTCCGCGGCCGGGAATCCGCGCCAGCGCCGCTCGCGTGTAATCGTTCTGGGCTTTCATCCAGGCCTGCACTTGTGGGTCTTTCAGGTTCTCCATGTAGCGATAGGGATCGACAACCCGAGTGCCGAAGTAAACGTCAGTAACCGGTCGGACGGGCGCAACGGGCGGCAAGGGAAGATCCGGCTTGCTTTGAGCTGTCGCCCAGCCTGTCGAAACGAGCGCCGCTCCAAAGCATGCGCACAGCGCCATGAACACCGGACCTGACGAAGCGCCAAAACACTTCCTGCCCCGCAAGCTTTGTCTCCTGCCTCTTGTTCGGTCATCCATAAGCTACCTCTCGTCACCCTTTCCACGTTTTACTGTCCAAAGCTATATTGAGGATTACAAGTTATATGACGGCTTTTACTGCGGCGCTCTATGAGCGCCTGAAAACCGGCGGTCGCAGGCCGCCGCGTGGCGTCCCTATAATTTGTAACGGTCAATAGGTCTCTTGCCTGAGAGGGGCGGAGGCATCCGTCGCCGGGTTTGCAGCTCTGGTTGGTTAGTCGGCGAAGAATGATTCGCTTCCACTATGAGAACACGGCTCAACAACACTGCTCGCGCCTTTTGACTGCAACAAATCAGCTCTCTTCACTATCAGATCGTTTGACGCTCAGTTGAGAAACTACCTGGATGGAATCAAACATTAGCACAAGTTATGACGGCGAGCAACGCGGCAGGCGCAGAGATTGGCATTGAATGTCTACAATCAGCGTAGCGCGGACCTCCGCCATTGAGGTCCGCGGCCTGGGGCTTCCTCAAACGCGGTTTTTTACCTTTGCCCAGCAGTGTCGCGCCGGCAGGGTGCGGCTCCGCCGCCTGACGTGCGGAAAGGCTTGCCTTTCCGGACCTGGACCCTCCGATCAATCCTTCTTTTTTTCGAAAGCGAGGCTGCGCCTCGCGCCGTGGAATTTCGATATTTCCCACGCCGTCTCCCGCGCGCTCCGCCTGCCACTTCGGTGTGCCTGTATCAGTTGCTCATGTCGCTTCGCGACACCCACGAAGCGATGAAAGCGTTTGGGGTAGGGGCGGGTTTCAAACCCAGGCTTGTCCAAATTAGGTTTTTGAAAAAGGCGGAATCTCCGGTAAGTTGAGGTTTTGTGTTGCCGCACGATTAATCTCAACTGAAGGAGGTTCCACCGTGAATCGAGTATGCAGCATCTTCTCTCAAATAC
>JASHON010000057.1 GCA_030041095.1 Terriglobia bacterium | reverse complement strand
CGGTTTAATTGGACAGCACCGTGAAAAATTCCGTGCCCCTGCCGACCCGTTCCCCTCCGCCGCCGGGGGAACCTGGTTTTCAAACCAGCCTTCAGGGGCGAAGTTTGTTCAATAGAATCAACAAGCGGTTTGCTGGCCCGAAGCTAATTTGGACAGCCCTGGGTTTCAAACCCGCCCCTACTCAATTTTCAAGACAGGACACGACTTCAATCATGCCACCTCAGCTCCGCCGATAGCCGGGCTTTACAGGCCGCGGAAAAACTCGCCACCGCGACGTAGCGCCGGCATCTTGCCGGCCTCCGTTGAATTGAAGCGAGTTGCCGGCTGGAAGCCGGCGCTACGTCAGCTCGCCAGGGAAGTTAGAAGGAGTACGTCAACGACATTTGCAGTATGCGCGGGTTCCACAAATTCCCGGCGCCCAAACCGTTGAGTGGGACGATTGAGCCAAAGTCGCACGTTCCGCTTGGGCCCGGCGTGCAGCCAACCGGGCTGGAGGTCATGTTGCTACTAGGGTCGTCATACGATCCGCCGTAGAAGCTGTGCCAGGTGGAACCCAGGTTGAAGATTTCCAGACGATAGGCCAGCCGCTGCCGCTCGGTAATGTTGAAATTCTTCTGGAGCGAAAAGTCGAGGTCTTCAACGTAGGGCCCGGTGAGCGTGTTCGCGCCCAGGTTGCCGTACCTGCCGACGGGCGGAGTCGCATAAGCAGCCGTGTTAAACCATTCGAGAGGGTTGCCGGTCACAACTTGCTTTCCAACCAGGTTTGGCCGGATAATACCGGCCCAGTCCCCCCCAAACTGGTCTTGGCCACTGCAACAAAAAATCGTGAAAGGATAGCCGCTGGCAATCGTATAGACTCCGCTGGTCTGCCAGCCGCCAAAAATCGAATTGAGGTGATGGCCAAGACTCCAGCGCATTCCGCTGCCAACGGGAAGTTGGTAAGAGAAACTTCCCACCAGCCGATTGGTCTGGCTAAAGGTTGCAGGCCCGTAATCGCAGGCGATGCAGTGAGGATTCTCAAGGAGATCGTCCTCAGCGGTGCCAATCGCGTTGATGAGCGCTGGCTGCTCGTCCGACGCTTTGGTCCGCGTGTACGCCAGGTTGAACGTCAAGCCGCTCGAGAAGCGCTGCGATAATGTTGCCTGGAGCGCATTGTAATGCGACCACAAAACGTTGGCATTGGCGTACGAACCCGCAGCGATATTCGGATACGGCGTGCGCTTGTCTACAGGAACAAAGTTCGGGTCGGAAGCACAATAGGCGTCAGAGCCGGTTGCCAGCGAAGCGTCCAGCAGATAATTGCACGCGTCGTTGGCCACGGGCGGCGGCGTTGCATAATTCCAGAAATACTGAGTCTCTTCGTCGATGCCGTGCTCGCCCACATAGCCCACATCGAGCATCAGATTTTTATTGAAAGCATACTGCACATCCAGATTCCATTGCTGGTTATTCGGATTGTGATTGTCGGGCCATTCGGTTTCGATGCCGAACTCGTAAGACGGCGTGGTAAAAATGGAGCCGCTCAACAACGGCGGGAGCCAGAGGCCCTTGAGAGCCAACGGAGAAACGCTTTCGAACCCCGTGGCTGGGGGAATGGGCGCCCCGACCGCTGTATAAATGTCGTCTTCGGTATAATTCGACAAGTCGTAGTAGCGTTCCCAGTTGTCGTAGAAAATGCCGTATCCTGCGCGGACCACGAGGTTGGCGTTGTTGCGGAAGGGCCGGAAAGCAATCCCGAGTCGCGGCGCAAAGTCGAGCCTGTCGTTGGGCGCCAGCGTGCTCGGCGCGCAGCACACCAGGTAATTGGGGTCCGCGCCCGGAGTTTTGCTGTAAGTATTCACGAAGCTGCTGCTGGCCCAGACCATTTGGCCGCCGTTGCTGAAGCTATTCGTCCATCCACTCAAGTCGGTGCTGTGGTAGTTGGGCGGAATATCGTAACGCAATCCGCCGATCAGCGTCAGGCGTGGTGTCATCTGGTAAGTGTCCTGCGCGAATAAACCCCATTCTGTCCCGCGGACGTTGACAATGGCCGCAACCGGCGCGGGGTCAGAGGCGCCGAGCGGGTCGCCCAGCAGCATATCCGCGAAGGCGTTACCGAAATACGGCCCTGCCGCGCCGTTATTGAGTGGATTGGACGCGGTATAGGCGCCCGTAAAACTCAACGTGCCATCACCTTCGTAGGCGCCCACGTCCCACAACTGGATGCGGCGGTTGTCAGTGCCCACAATGATCGTGTGCTTACCCCGGATCATCGTGAGATCGTCTGCGTATTCGAAGATGTTGTCCTTGTCGACCATGGTGCCGTTGGTGTTGCCAATGCCCGTATAACCCCCGGCAAGGCTGACCCCGGGGAGCCCGAACAGCGAGGGGCTGTTGGGAACGTTGGCCAGGCCAAGCTGCGATGAAAGATCGGGGCCAAAAGCACTCACAGCGCCATCATTGTAAAGATTCCGGTTGTAGCCTACGCGTGCTTCGTTGAACGTCTGGGACCCAAACGTATGCTCCCAGTTCAATCCAAACAGGCGGCTGTGAGTGAATGTGTCGGCCGCGTCGACGGGAATGATGTTCGTTCCCGGCGTCAAAATCTGGCTCACGATGCCCGTGAAGAAGATCCGGTTCTTCTCGCCGAAGTTCTGATCCACGCGGAAGGTTTCCGTGTTATCCGTGAGGGTCGAAGGAAGCACCGTCGAGTAATTGTCACAGGGCATCGCGCAGGTAACGTTGGGCGTCGGATAGTAACTCGCAAGCTTTGTCGCGATAGGATTAAAATCGCCGCTGGGAATTTGGTTGCCCGAAAATACGGTGCGGCCGGAAGGATCGTTGGTCGTGGCCGGCACGGAGCCTGTGGTCGCGGGATTATAGATGGGGTACGGCCAATCAGAAAAATCTCCGTTGCGCTCCGCGGTGGTCGGGAGTTGATATTCCTGAACGCTGCCGGCGGTGGCTTCGCGGCCCCCCTCATAGTCGAAGAAGAAGAACGTTTTGTTGCGCCCGTTGTAGATCCAGGGCAGAATCACAGGCCCGCCTACGTCACCCCCGAACATGTTTTGGTTAAATTGGGTCTTCAGAGGGAGATGGGTGTCGTCGAGGTTGTTCAGCGTCTGTTGTTTCTGGTTGTTGGGCTGGAACACAGAATTCTGAATAAAGTCGAAACCGCTGCCGTGAATCTGGTTGGCGCCGCTCTTGATGGCGATGTTCACCTGGGTCGACCCGTACCCATATTCGGCGCCGTACAACCCGTTCTGCACCTTCATTTCCTGGACGGCATCTTCGCCCGGCAAGTCGGAGATCGCTGAGAAGAATTGCTCCGTGTCGATCACGCCGTCGACGCTGTAACTGATGGAGTCAGGGTCGGCGCCATTAACGCTGGTCTCGGTGAATTCCGGACTTAAGGGGTGCTGGGACCAGTACAGCACGCTTCCGCCGGGCATCGTCGTCGAGCCGGCTACATCCTGCAGCAGGTCTGTAACATCCCGTCCGTTAATCGGCAGCGATTCGATCAGCGTTGAGTGTAACACCGTGCCCACGGTGTCACTGGCGCTTTGCAGCATCTGCGCCCTGCCTGAAACCGTCACCTTCTGCGTGGCCTCCCCAAGCTTCAAGGAGAAATCCTGCCTCAGCGTTTGATCCACGGATAACGATACCGGAGCGCCGACGGCCGTGTGGAATCCCTTGGCCTCGACGGTCACCTGGTAGCGGCCAGGGATTAAGTCAGGCACTACGTAATCGCCTGAAGCAGGGGTTTTGAAGGTATTGGTGACGTTTGTTCCAAGATTCTTCACCGTCACGGTCGCTCCGGGGACGCTCTCGCCTGACGGATCCATCACGTGACCTAAAATCGTGCCTTCCGCGCCCTGTGCGCGCGCGAGTTGCGGCGCCAACAGCAAGCTGAAGAGCGATGCCAGTAACGCTCCCTGCCAAACCTGATGATGTTTTTTCATGAGAAACCTCCCTGGGACGGAAACGGCGCCTTGGCGGACTATCAAAAGGTTTGCAATCCCTGCAAAGCAATATTGGTCCATATTCGGTGAGAATTGTCAATAAGACTAATGTACTAATTTGTGTGTCGCGTGTCGTATAGGACACACGTTTTCGCATGAATGGTGTAGCTGCCCCCGCCCCGTCCATGTCATTCTGAGCGCCCACAGCTTGGGCTGCCAATCTGGGGCATGACACGCGGCGCCGGGGCGCGATTCCGGCTCGCTGAATACAAAGGGCTTAGCGCCGTGTGTCATGCAGAGCGTAGCGAAGAATCTCTGTAGTTTTTTGTCCGGAAATGTCGTGACTTCCCAGCGGAGCCGCGCTGACCCCGCGCACCGTCCATGTCATTCTGAGCGCCCACAGCTTGGGCTGCCAATCTGGGGCATGACACGCGGCGCTAGGGCGCGATTTCGGCTCGCTGAATACAAAGGGCTTAGCGCCGTGTGTCATGCAGAGCGGAAGCGAAGAATCTCTGTAGTTCTTTTTTCCCGGAGATGCCGCGCTACCCCACCCACGGACGACTGACCTCGCACAGTCATTAAAGTGTCCTATTGGTCCCATTTGTCCCATCTGTCGCACAAAAAGTGTCCTATCTGTCGCCATGGTCTCATCGGGCCATGCCACGCTGGCAAGAGGCAAGAGACGAGAGACAAGAAAAAATGGTTACCTGACCCAGGACCACTGATTGCTGACGACTGATAGCTGACTACTGACTGCTGATATCTGATATCTGACAACTGATCGAGGTATCCACCACCATGACTCTCTTAAAACCGCGAAAAATCACCGCCCGCCACCGCGCCACCAGCCGGGCCAACGGCCGCCGCTCCCACGGCCCGAAGACCCCGCGCGGCAAGCGCGCCGTCTCGTTGAACGCCCTCAAGCACGGCCTGCGCTCACGGACCGGAGCGCGCCCGCTCTGGCAGGCAATGACGGCGATGGGCGAGGACGCCGAACGCTATCCGGCTCTGCTCGAAGAAGCGGTCCGCTCGTTTCCGCCCGGGTGCGCCCTGGAGCGGGCTCTGTGCGAGGAGATCACCGGGTTGCGCTTGAAGCTGGAGCGCAACCAGCGGGCGCAGGAAGCGAAGCTGGTGCGAACGTTCGAGCGGCTGGAGCAGTCGCGTCTGAAGCGGCGGAGGGAGCTGGAGAGTGGCGTGGGCTATGACGGTCCGCAGGCGGAGGTGAAGGAGAAAGGGCTGCTGGCCGCTCCG
Source organism: Terriglobia bacterium (assembly GCA_030041095.1). Classification (GTDB taxonomy): domain Bacteria; phylum Acidobacteriota; class Terriglobia; order UBA7540; family UBA7540; genus JASHON01. Next base: position 35 of record JASHON010000057.1, on the reverse strand, counting down.
GATTGCCCGGCCAAGTTCACGGAGGTGGAAGCGTG
>JASHON010000056.1 GCA_030041095.1 Terriglobia bacterium | reverse complement strand
CTCTCGGTTTTAGCCCGGTTTAATTGGACAGCACCGTGAAAAATTCCGTGCCCCTGCCGACCCGTTCCCCTCCGCCGCCGGGGGAACCTGGTTTTCAAACCAGCCTTCAGGGGCGAAGTTTGTTCAATAGAATCAACAAGCGGTTTGCTGGCCCGAAGCTAATTTGGACAGCCCTGGGTTTCAAACCCGCCCCTACCCAATTTTCAAGACAGGGCATGACTTCAGTCATGCCGACCCAGGTCCGCCGATGGCCGGGCTTTACAGGTTGCGGAAAAACTCTTTCGGGAGTTGCCGTAGCGCCGGCTTCCAGCCGGCAACTCCCTTCAATTCAACAGAGGCCGGCAAGATGCCGGCGCACCATTCGCGGCGGCGTCGAGTTTTTCCGCAGCCTGTAAAGCCCCGGGGATTTGAAGGCGCCGTTTTCGGCACGGCTCAAGCCGTGCCCTGACACAGGGGTGCGAAGCGGCTGCCGGGAAACGGCGTGTGAAAGGTAGAAACCACAGGGGCGAGGCGCAGCCTCGCCCTAAATAACTTGGTCACTGGCGCTGTCGGAAAGGCAAGCCTTTCCGCACGTCGTGCGGCAAAGCCGCATCAAGTGCTCCGGCTGCCTCACTACATGCGTGAACTCAAGGGAGAGCCTCGCCCTTTTTCACCCGTCGTGCGGCACAGCCGCATCATACCCATGCGACGCCGCTGAGCAGTAGATACACCGTCCCGTTGGGGCTCGCGGGACGCCGGCGTCACTAACTTTCGGAGAGTGAGGACTTATAGGGTGGCAACAGAAGCATCGAGCCCGCTGCGAGAGCCATGGCGAGCGATAACGGCGCCAGCATGGGCCTGTAAGATCCCGTCTTATCGAATGCGTAGCCCATCATCACCGGTCCAGCGCCGGCGGCAAAGGCGTAGAAAAGCCAGGTGAAACCATAAAGCGTGGAGAAGGACCGCACGCCGAAATAACGCTTGAGCAAATAGGGTGTTATATCCGCTTCCGCGCCCATGGCGATTCCGATAAGGCCGGAAGCGAGACAACCGGTAGCCAAGGTTGAAGTACGAACGAGCAAGACGATGCCCAGAGCGCCCGGTAAAAGAGTTAGAAAGGCCACCCGCGAAGCCCTGAACCGATCGAGGAGGCCACCCACGGCAAGGCGTCCTGCGAGGCTGGTGGCGCCCAGCGCGGCCAGCGCCACGGCTGCATCCGCTCCAGAGATGCCGCGATCAGTCAACAGAGCCGATAGGTGGGCCAGCACGCCATTGACGCTGACCGAATTCAACACCAGCGCGGCGGCGATAATCCAGAACGGAAATGATGCCAAGCCTTCCCGCCACGTTGCGCCTGAAGCCAAGGGCGCCGGCGGGCCGCCAGTCATGGGACTGCGGCCCCGGAGATCCTCGTCTTCCTCCGCAGTTTCTGCCGCGACTGTTTCTTGCGGATGGTCCGCTTCCGGCAAAGGACGGGGCTGCTTATCGTTGTCGCCTGGCCCGGTTGCTCTTGCCTCATGCACGAATTTCCAGCTCAAGGGGAAGCTGAGCGTGAAGGCGAAGCTACCCAGCAGCCAATAGCCCATCCGCCAGCCCCAGTGGCCGATCAGCGCCTGCGCAAGAACGGGCAGAACCATTGAGCCGAGGCCGGAGCCTGCCATTACGAGCGCCAGAGCCATGCCCAGGCGTTTGTGGAACCAAGGGACGATGGCCCTGGAATACGCCAGATGGGCGGCACCGTTGCCCACGATGCCGAGCAGAACGCAGATTGCGTAGAACAGCAGTAAGGAGCTTCGAAGAAAGCCGAGGCAGGCAAACCCGGCCGTGAAGACGGCCATGCAGGGAAGAATGATGCGGCGCGGCGGGAAACGATCGAGCGCGCGTCCGATGCCCGGCGAGCAGACACCCACCGTTACCGCAGCAAGCGCGAAGCCGCTCGAGATGGCCTCCCGGCTCCAGCCGAATTGCGCCGAGAGGGGCTTCAGAAAAACACTGAACGTGAAAACGAACAACGACCCGAATCCGGTAAGCACGCCGAATTGGGACGCGAGCACGACGCGCCAGCCGTAATAGCGCAAGCTGGATTCGTCAGCTCGATTGAGGAGCGCGGAGGGGCCGGTCATTGACATGGCTGGCACCTGAAAACGCCGCGCCGTCACTCTCTTCCTACGCCCAGCGCATCGGCCACCCGGTTGATGTAGTTGAACCAGGAGGCAATGAGCGTAATCTGCAAGATCGCCTTATCGTCAAAACCCGCCTGGCGCAACGTCTCGTGGTCCTCAGGCCTGACTTGGGTGGCATCCTTGGTGAGCTTGACGACGTAGTCGACCATGACGCGCTCCGACGGCGTGATGGGCGCACGGGTATAGTCCGTCTCGAGCGCTCGAATCAGATCTTCGTCTAACGTCACTCGACGCAGAAACTCTGCGTGCGATTCGATTCAATAAACGCACCGGTTCGTGACGGAGACCATGGTGGCAATCATCTCATGCTGCCGGCGGCCGAGCGGCAGGTCCGGCGACATGAGCGAGCCGTAAGTGGCAAACGCATGGTAAAGAGCCTGCGGAATCAAAGTGTGCGAGGCCACAATCTGCGCGCCGCCCTCGTCCGTAGCGTGCACGGGCGTTGCATACTCCTTCGGATAGAGAGACCTTTGCTCCTCCATGGCTTTCTTGAGGCCTTCGTCGGCCTCCGAGAGCGGAATCGTGCGAATCCAAGTCATCGAGTTGTCTGGCTCCTTTCAATCAGATTTTAGCAGGCTGCGGAAAAGGCCTGTCTGCCTAGCTGAGTGAGGCAAGAAATCTCTGCATCTCTTCGAAAATAAATGCCGGGATTCTTCGCTGCGCTCAGAAGGACATTCGTTGAAAGCGTTTTTCAGCATCCTGTCAGAACAGGAATTTTGCCGCCAACTGAATCAAGCGCGGCTCGCCTGCGCTCTGAATCTGGCCGAAACTTGGTGAGTTGATATCGCTCACCGGCAAGCCGAAATTCGGTCGGTTGAAAAGATTAAAGCATTCCACGCGAAACTGGAGCGTTCGCGACTCGCCGACCGCGACGTTTTTGAACAGCGAGAAATCCCATTCAGCCAGGCCCGGCGCTTGCACTATGTTTCGGCCCGCATCGCCAAATGCTCCAGGCTGGGTGACGCGCTGGAAGGCTTGAAGGTTGAACCACTCCTGCGTGGTCTTAGGTCCGTCGTTGGGATTTCCGACGAGATTCGGCCGGTCACTGTAGAAGCCGGAAATCTCCGGCGACTGGCCCTCGAGCGATGGATCGCTCGAATCAAAAACTGTGAAAGGCGTTCCTGTCGAGGCGGTAAAGATGCCGTTCAGTTGCCATCCCGCCAAGGCGTGCTCGTACCAGTTCGAGCGTTGCCGCCAGGACGGTATCGCCCAGACGTAGCTCAGCACAACCCGGTGCCGGGCGTCAAACAGCGAGCGGCCATACTCAGCCTCAAGATCGAAGGGGTCCTGCGCCAAATCGTTTTCGCCGGCCACGGGTTGCGGCGAAGATCCGGAAATGTTCAGAGACGAAGCGTCGTCGAGAGTCTTGGAATAAGTGTAAGAAGCCATGAATTCCAGCCCGTGCGCAAACCGCCGTTGAAGGCTTGCCTGGAGCGCATTGTAATCGGAGTTTGCAATGCCCGCAATGAGTCCGATGGAACCGAAGATGCAATTGTTGGGCTGCGCCAGCGTGCAGCCGGAATACGGCCGGCGCTGGTTGACGTTATCCTCCGTCGATTCGCCGGGCACGTAGTGGGCAGGATCATCTTCCATAAATCGCGGCAAGTGCGTGCCTTTGGTTCCCACGTATCCAACATCCAGGAGCCAGCTTTGACCGAACGACCGCTCCACAGTGAAGTTCCAATCCTGCGCGTACGGCAGCGTCAAGTTCGGATCCAGCGTGAGGAGCGTGAGCGTCTGCGGGTTGGCGAACGTCGGGGCAAAAGGATTAAAGCTTGTGGGCAAAGGCTGCGCGAAGCTGGCGGGAGGCTCTTCCTCGATCGTCTTGAACCACGGGGGAGCGCTGATGGGCGCCTGTACCGGGCCGGCGCCGCCGTTGTAATAGGGATCGTAGAAAATTCCATAGGCGGAGCGCACTGACCATCGGCCGCTACCGGTTGGGTCCCACGCGAAGCCGAATCTTGGAGCGAATCCATCATAATCCGTCTGGATGAGGCCGGAAGGAACGCCCGGATCGCCGGGATAGACCAAGCCTTTCGGCGCCGACGGCACCACTCGGGACTGGACTCCAGGCTCAAACAACGCTGTCTGGTTGCCCAGCACCGAGTACGGAACGGGAAGCTCGTAGCGCAGCCCTGCGTTCACGGTCAAGCGCGATGTCACCTTGATGCTGTCTTCCCCATAAAGGTCGTAACGGTTGGCCCGCAGCCCGCGCGGCAGGTCACCCCCTCCCTGGAGAAAAACTACCGGCTGGCCGAACAGGAAGCTTGCGAAAGCGTTGCTTACGGGAAAAGGCGCAAATACGAAAAACCCGTTCGAGGCAATGCCCAGCAAGTAATTAATCTGTTCGCGCTGAATGCCGCCCCCGAACTTAACCGCGTTGCGGCCGTGGGTCCAGTCGAGGGAATCGTTGAATGCGAACGTGTTCTGGTACGCATCGTCGGGCCCGGTGATCGGATTACCGACGGAGGCATAACCCTCAACTTCGACAAACGGCGGCCCAGCCTGGCTTGCCAGCGTTGGCGTGTACTGAAAGCCGAGAGAAGAAATCGACGTGTGAGTAACTGCCTGGTCCGACAGCAGCTTGTTTCGCAGGAAAGAGAATTCCGCCACGTTCACAACCGTGGGCGAAAAGGAGTGGGTTTCCTCAATGGCAGCGTTCTGAGAGCGGAAATTTTCCGACACCGGGAACCCTGGAACGTTGGCGCCGGCAATCGAAAGCGGGTCCACCTGAGACCCGTTTGAAAACATGTATCGCACGAATAAGGCATCCCGCGACGAGAGATAGCGGTCAATACGGGTTCCAAACTGGTCGGAATTATTCTGAAGCGTCTGGGTGGTGATGAATTGGTTGGGTCCGTCGTTTGGCAACGGATAAAACTGAAGCACATTCTGCGCAACGGGATCGATAAAAGGCAGTTGATCTCCTGGAAAGGGCTGGCCGGTCAATTCATTGATGAGCGGCGCCACTTGCCCCGTCGAAGGATCAACCGTCTGCGAGAAATCTCCCTGGCGCTCGGCGAGGGAAGGGACGGTGGCAGCTTCGGTTTCGCCCTGGTGGTTGCGGAGTCCTTCGTAGTATGCAAAGAAAAACGTCTTGTTATGCTGGATGGGACCGCCCAGCGTACCACCAAACTGGTTCTGCTTGTAAGGCTGAACGCTAGAGGAGAAGAAATTGCGCGTATCGAGACCGTCGTTTCTGAGGAACTCCCAAACATCGCCATGAAGCTGATTGGTGCCGGAACGCGTGACGATGTTGGTGGTGGAGCCGGCGTTGTTGCCAAACTCTGCAGGAGCCGTGTTGGTGAGAATCCGGAATTGCGCAATGGCGTCAGGGGGGGGCTCCAGCACAAACCCGGCGTTCACGAGATTATAGTTCTCAACTCCGTCGATCAGGAACTCATTCGACTCAGGCCGCTGGCCGTTCACCGCGTAGGACTGGCCCGCGCGCAGTGTGCCACCGGCTTCGAGCAGGCCAGGCGTCAGAGGCGCGTCTCCAGGAAGCAGCAAACCAAGCTGGGTGAAGTTGCGGCCATTGAGAGGAAGGTCCACAGTCTCCTGGCCGCCTACCGTTTCACCCAAGTCATTGGTGGTCTGCACCAACGGCGCGCCCGCTTCCACAGTGACCATTTGATGCGAGGCCCCGACGCTAAGGCGCACGGAAACTGTCGCTACCTGATTCACGCTCAGCACAATCCCCTGCTGCTCGTAACTCTTGAACCCTGCCTTCGTCACTTCCAACCGATAGGGTCCGACAGGAAGAAGAACCAGGAGATAGTTACCACGGGCATCGGTTCGCACCTGACGTGTGAATCCGGTTTCACGTTGGGTGGCAACAACCCGCGCATGAGGCACTCGCGCGCCGCTGGGGTCGAAGACCGTCCCACGGATGCTCCCACTCACGGTTTGCGCGGCCAAACGAACCTGAGCGGCAAGGAGAACCGTAGCGATCAGAACAAGCGACCGCGAACTTCCAAGCTTTACCATCTTGACTACCTCGCAATTTTAAGCGCCGGCCGTGAAGCGGCGGGCGCCAGTTTCTGAAGCACCTTCACCATGGCAGCAGGACGAAAGCCGAACGGGCCAGCCTGGCTGCGTTTGAGCCACATGGGTTCAAACGGAAACAACAGGAAGGCGACGGCCGGAAGCTTCGCCATAATCCTGCCAAACACTGGCGGCGGCTGCAGCATGGCGGCATACAATCCGCCGAGTAGAACGGCATACACCGCAACCAGTACGACGACCAATTTTACGAAGAAGCGCGAGCGCGGCTTACCCATGCGCGTCCCCTTCCATGGCACGCCCCGTTGGGGCTTGCGTCGTGAAGGCCCGATTGGTTCCACCCAGGCCGTTGGCTTGGGCCAAGCCAACGTAGATCGCTCCGTGGGCGCTCACGGCGCTGGCCCTGCTTGACACGCCGAAATGCAGAAACTCCGGGACGCACACCTCAGCGCTCAACGCGCGACCCTGCGACGCAAAGAACTGGACCAACGGCTCCGGAAAGACCTAATCAAACTAATCGCACTCAGCAATGGGGTCAATAACTGAGACAGGCTAGTGCGCTAACTAAATATCACTATTGATGGTTACAAATTATATTTACGGCTTTTAGCCCCTGGTTGCGCCGGCCAGCGGCTAAACAGGCTGCGGAAAAACTCGACGCCGCCGCGAGTGTAGCGCCGGCATCTTGCCGGCCTCTATTGAGTTGAAGCGAGTTGCCGGCTGGAAGCCGGCGCTACGTCAACTCCCGAAAGACTTTTTCCGCAGCCTGTAAAGCCGTTGGAGTCTGCGACGCACTGCGGCATAACTGAAGTCATGCCCTGTCTTGAAAATTGAGTAGGGGCGGGTTTGAAACCCGCCCCTACCCCAACGCTTTCATCGCTTCGTGGGTGTCGCGAAGCGACCTGACCAACTGATACGGGGTACGAAGCGGCTGCCGGAGCGGCCGGGACATGGCGTGTGAAATGTAGAAACTCCACGGGGCGAGGCGCAGCCTCGCTTTCGAAAAAGAAGGGACGATCGGAGGGGGCGGGGCCCGGAAAGGCAAGCCTTTCCGCACGTCAGGCGGCGGAGCCGCATGAATACCCCGGCCGGTTCGCTAAAGGTATAAATGAGACTGTGTACCGGGCGGATGGCCAGTATAACTCAGGCTGGTTGCCCAGCCACCGCAACGAGCGGCGACTCACGCAATTCGATTCCGCGAGCGTCCGTCGCAGACCATGCATTCCATTCCCGGGCGCCTGTGCTTGATGCCTGGAATTCGCGCAGCCTGGTCTCGATGCCTCGTCGGGAAAAGCAGGCTCGAACGGCCTCAATGGCTTCCGTGCTGTTCTCTTCTGTCAGCAGACCCAGGGACGGCCCTGAGCCACAAACAAAAGCGCCCAATAATCCCGGCGCGGAGATCTCGAGAGCATCTTCCAAGCCAGGCACGGCCGCTGCAAGTTCTCCTGGAATTGAGGCGCTGGTGTTGAAGGATCCGCTACGTCCTCCTTGGGCCAGAAACCTGGCGGCAGCCGTTGCCTGCTCGGCGGCGTGGGAGGCATGGTTCTGATCAATCCCGGAGCGCTTCCCCGTCGGAGAAGCCAGCGAAGGAATGACAACTGCCAGCTTGAAGTCTTTGGGAACTAACGCCGTTCGATATGCGCTCCCAGTTTCCGTAAAAACTGCCAGGCCCCCAAACCACGCCGCCTGAATATTGGCCTTCGACGGCTCGAGAGATTCCACAACAGAAAACAGCTCCTTCTGGCCGAAGCCGAGATCGTAAAGCGCGTTTGCGGCAATCGATCCTGCCCACACTGCTGCAGCGCTTGCTCCCAAACCAACTCCTGGAGGAACGCAACTGTAGATTTCAACGCCGACTCCCATCAGCGGCCTTCCGCAAGAGGAAAGGCAAGCGCGCACCGCCTGAATCACCAGGTTCGAAGCATCACGCGGAATCCCTTGGCCATCTTCGCCAAAGTATCGAACGAGCACCTGGTTATCCGGCTGTGCTGTAACCTTGACGTTCATGGGACAGTCGAGCGCCAGCGCAGCCCCGTATCCGGCGCCGGCAAAATTCCCTGCTGAAGCTGGAACTCGAACCCAGACTGAGCGCTGATGCAATTGGCTCATTCGATTCCGTCCTTTCTCCCGAAGCCGGTCCTTCCGGACACGGCCGGAAAACATCCCCTTTAACCAGGATAGGAGCGCGAGGACCGCTGCGGAAATTATTTATTTTTATACGAGCTATAAGAAGCGGCGCAGCAAGCACGGAACCTTACCCGCGTCTTGCTGGCGCCGGCCCGTGGTTGCCGTTAGTCATGTATACTCTTTGAATTCAAAGGTCTCTGCTGATGAATTCAGGCTTTTCCGCCAGTTTTATGCTGGTTGCCGGCGAACGCTCGGGCGACGTTTATGGAGGGAGACTCGCATCGGCGCTGAGGATTCGGGCGGCGGAGTTACGTTTGTGGGGTTGCGGCGGCGACGCCATGCGCCAGGCCGGTGTAGAGACGGTCGTGGATCTGAAAGAGTTCGCCATGGTTGGAATCACGGAAGTGGCCGGCGGGCTTCCGCGCGCCATACGCGCCTACTATCGATTAATCGACCAGGCCGGGCAGCGACGGCCGAGCCTCGCCATTCTCATCGATTCACCGTCGCTCAACATGCGTCTGGCCCGCCGGCTGAAGCGCCTTGGGATTCCAGTTCTCTATTTTGTGAGCCCGCAAGTGTGGGCATGGAAAAAGTGGCGGCTGGCCCAGCTCCGAGGGCGGATCGACAAGATGGCGTGTATCTTTGACTTTGAAGAGCCGCTCTATCGCAAGACTGGAATACCCGCTGCATACGTGGGCCATCCGCTTGCAGACGCCGTACGCGCGCAGCAGACACGCGAAGCGTTCTTCGCCGCGGCAAGACTGAACCCATCATTGCCGACCGTGGCCTTGTTGCCCGGCAGCCGTCCGGTCGAGATTCGTTACGTTCTGCCCACGTTGATCGAAGCGGCAGCCATGCTCTCGCGCCGGCGCGAAGTGCAGTTTGTTGTGGCCGTGGCGCCCACGCTCGATGCCAGCGAAATAGAGTCCTGCCTTCGCCGGGCGCGAGAGGCGCCCTCTGTCATCCGCATTCTGCCGCACGCCGCCTACGATGCGCTTGCACACTCCACGCTGGCCGTCATTGCCAGCGGCACTGCAACCGTCGAAGCGGCTCTCCTGGGGCGCCCCATGGTGGTTGTCTATCGCGTCTCGCCCGTGACGGCCTTCTTGGCCAAGCGGATGATCCAGGTGCCGTTTTATAGCATGGTCAACATTCTCGCGGGAAAGCCTGCAGTCCCGGAACTGATTCAGTCGGATTTTACCGCTCCGCGGCTGGCAGCAGAAGTGGAGCGCCTTCTGGATGATCCTGAAGTACAATTAAAAATGAAAGAAGAATTCGAGTCCATCAAGTCCCGCCTTGGAGGTGGAGGAGCAATCGAACGGGTGGCGGAGATTGCGCTTGAAATGGCGCAGAGCGCTTCCGGACGGAGACCCTAGCAGGCTGAGTGACGCGAGGGACCTCTGCATCTCTTCGAAAACAAATGCTGGGATTCTTCGCTGCGCTCTGAATGACGTTCGTTGAAAGCGTTTTTCAGCATCCTGCGAGGGGTGGTTTTGGGAGGCTGGCGCCAGGCCAGAGGAAAAAAAGTGCGGGCTTGTGCCCCAGACAACGGAACTCCAAGATTCTCAATCCAATGAGTAGCGTGACTCCAGAGGGATTGTGATGACGAATGTGGGCCCATTTCCTGGACAAAGACGGCAGCAGGGCGGATGCGCACCAGCATCTCCAAGATGCGGAGGGCCAGGGTTTGCAAAACCTTGCATGAGACGGCTGGCCTTGGTTCTGACCGGCGTGATGGCTCTCGCTACGGCAGTAACCGCGAGCGCTCAGGAACTACCTACGGCTTCGCCGGCCGTCACTGTGAACAATTACACGATCGATGCCTCGATTTATCCTTCCACGCACACGATCACTGCAAAAGCCCAGATCCAGGTGGTGCCGGGCGTTGAGACCAGCTCACTCCGTTTCAAACTGAATAGTGCCCTGAAGGTGACGAGCGTCGAAGGCCCGGGTAATCCGAACATCCAATTCAGCCAGCAGGGCGTGACTCTCTCGCTCTCTCTGACCCAGCCGCTTCCGGCACAGCAGCCGTCCGTTTTGACGGTGGAATACTCCGGCACCCTAGCCTCCGCGGACGGGAGCCCGGTGGAAGGCCTCATGCTGTCCTATATCGGTTCGGGAGATTCCTATCTGCTCTATCCAGGCTGTTGGTTCCCTGTTAACGGTGACGGCCTCGACCGCTTTTCCGCTACTTTACACCTTACCGTTCCGGCAGGACTCACGGTTATCGCTTCGGGCGAGACTTCGCAGCCTTCCGAAACCCCAGAAGGATGGGTCTACAGTTTCCACTACGATCAGCTTTCGTTTCCCGGCACCGTCTTCATCGGACACTACGCTGCGTTACCCACGTCCTCCACGGGCGTTGGCATTACGATGTATCTGAATAAGGACCTTTTGCAATACAAGTCATCGTATGGCGATGCGACTGAAGGCATCCTGGCGTACTACGCATCGCAGTTCGGCGAGCTGCCGACGCATCAGCTTGCCATCGTCGAAATGCCCAACGGCACTCTGGGCGGATACTCGGGGCCCGGGGTGGTTGGCATCGCCCGGCGAGGGTTTACGAATCCGGTTGACTACGAATTGCTGGCGCATGAGATTTCGCACCAGTGGTGGCCTGATCTCGTGAGCCCCGCAACGGCGAACGACAGGTTCCTGGACGACGGCCTCGCCACTTATTCCTCTGCCTTGTACATTCAGAATGACGAAGGCGAGGCCGCTTTTGAAGAGCGGATGCACGCCGTCGCCATCGACGCTCTCATCCACGAAGGGGAAATGCCCGTCGCCCAGTCGGGGCAGTTGCAGCCTTACAGTCCCGACTATGAGTCCATTGTGTTCGACAAGGGAGCGATGGTGTTCCACATGCTTCGCTGGGTGATTGGGGACCCGGCGTTTTTCGATACGCTGCGCGAGATGAGCCACGAATATGCGTGGAAGCCCATCTCCACATTGGACTTTCAGAGGCTTGCCGAACGAGCGAGCAAACAACAACTAACGTACTTCTTCGCGCAGTGGGTGGATTCTACCGGGGTACCGCAGTTTCAGCGGACGTGGGCCATCTACAAGACCCACGATGGATTTCAGGTGGTGGGCAAGCTGCAGCAGGACCTTGATATCTTCCGAATGCCGGTCGACGTACGCGTCTATGTGCGGGGCGGCCCTGCCGTCAATGACAAGCTGATGATGGAAGGCACGGCAGCCAACTTCACCATCAACACAAAGATGCAGCCCATGCAGGTGGTGGTGGATCCGGCAAGCGACATCTTGAAGTATACAAACAAAACGCGCATGGAAGTGGAGATGGCGAGCGCCAATCAGCTCTCGCAGGCCACCGAGTATTTTGCGGCCATCGATGAATACAGGAAAGTGCTCGCGCAGAACCAGAACGATTCGCTCGCCCACTATCGAATCGGCGATATCCTGTTCACGCTTCACAATTACAACGCATCGATTGAAGAGTTTCAGGCAGCTTTGAACGGCGACCTTCAGCCTAAATGGGTGGAGGTATGGAGTTATCTGAAGATCGGCGAGATTTTTGACGCGACGGGGCAGCGCGATCGGGCGATGAACGAATATGACAGGGCTTTGCACACGAATGACAATACGCAGGGCGCGCTCGATCTGGCAAGGGAATATCTTAAGAAGCCCTTTACCCAACCATCGAACCAAGTCACTGCCGAAGCCGAAAACGGAAACCAATGAATCATCCTGGAGGCTATGGCACGCCACCGCAGAAAGATCATTTACCTGCTTGGGTTCATGGGAAGCGGTAAGTCCACAGTCGGCGCATTACTCGCTCGTGAAGTTGGCTGGCCGTTTATCGATTTAGACGCCACCATCGAGGCAGGCCAAGGCGCAGCCATACGGGAGATATTTGAGCGAGTGGGCGAGCCATTTTTTCGAGAGGTCGAGCGGGCCGCTCTTGCGGAGGTTTCCAGGACCGAGCCGGCCATCATCGCGCTGGGCGGCGGGACGTGGACGTTGTCCGGCAATCAGGAGTTGATTCGCAACGCAGGCGGGACCACCATTTGGCTCGACTGCAGCCTTGAAGAGCTCCTCCGAAGATGCACGGGCATCAACAATCGGCCAATGTTCCGGGACACTGAGAGTTTCGCGGCGCTCCTGAACCAGCGCTTGCCGCATTACCAACTGGCGGATTATCGCGTGGCCACCCAGGGATGCGCGCCCCAGGAAGTGGTTGAAAAGATCCTCAACTTGAGAATTTTCTAGCATCTCGTGCAACTCGCTTCCCGTCTCCTTGCTTTCGCCTCTGCCTCTTTCTTCCTGGTTATGGGCGCGCTCGTCTCGACTGCGGCGGCCCAGCCTCCAGCCTCTTTTGCCGACCACGGCACGTTCATCCTGTTCCTTGAGGGCCACAAGATCGGAACTGAGCGGTTCCAAGTTCGTTCCTTGAACGCGGATATCCGGGCATCCGCCACCGTCGAGTTCGTAGTCCAAAGCGATGGCAAAATGCTTAAGTTCAAGACGTTTCCCAATCTCCTGCTTGATTCCCGGCTGGATCCGGTCAGCTATGACTGGGAACAGAAGGGAGCTGAATCGTCACGCATCGACATCGATTTTCGACATCATCCAGCGCAAGTGCGCTTTCGAACTGTGCGTGGACGCAAGGACTATCGGGAGTTCTATCTGCACCCTGACGTGGTGATTCTTGACGACAATATTGTGGATCAGTACGAATTGCTCGCCTGGAGGTATTTCATGGCAGGTGGGGGAAACCAAGCCTTTGCCGCTTTCATTCCCCAGGAAGGAATCCCAGGACGGGTTGAGGTGAGCCGCCTTGCCGATACGAAGATTGAAGCGGCGGGGCGGAAGAGAGCCTGCCGGCATCTGTTGGTCACCACGAACCAGGCGCGTATCGATCTATGGGTGGATTCGGCGGGACGGTTGCTACGGATGGAGAAAGGCTCCAGCCACTTTGCCGCAGTTCGGCAATAGAATTATGCTTCGGTCACTCCCAGCTCACGCATCCGCGCCGGCAGCTCGAGCGGGTCCGTGCAGTGAATGGTTTGCATCCCGCAGCGGCTCGCCACTTCCACATTCAATAGGCGGTCGTCGATAAACAGGCACTCCTCCGCCTCGCGAGCGGTCAGCTTTAAGACCATCTGGTAGATGGCCGCGTCCGGCTTTTTCACGCCTAAGAAACAAGAGCTGAAGAACACCGAAAAGACACTCCGCAGCCCGAGATGGTGTATTCGATAAAGATTGAGGTCAAGAGACTCGTTGTTGAGTGTGGCCATAAAATACTTGCCGCTCCGGGCAAGCCGGCCAAAGTGCTCGAGGGACTGTGGGAAGGGCCGCGACTGGGCAAACATGAACGCGCGAAACTGTTCTTTCGTAAACCCGCGTGGCTCAAAAAAGACCGTCCGGTTAAGATAATCGTCTGAACTCAACTGCCCCAGCTCAAAGGCGTTCACGACTAATTCGTGGCGCTCTTCAAAATCATTCCACGCAAGATTGAATTCAGTCGCAGCTTTTTGCCGTGTTCCACGATCCCATCCATTCGTGGCCAGAACGCCACCGACATCGGAAAAAATGGCAGTCACCACAGGATGAGATTACGGACGAGTATGCTGGGGGTCCGCGCCCGCCGGAGGCACCGCTAAGAAATGCGGCACGGCGATGCTACCCTTCCGCGCCAAATCTGAGAGGCCGTGCCCGAGGCTGCTAACGGAGCCGGGGAAAGCCGCCGCATGCGCGATGAGCCGCTCCTGCTGGTGCGGCAGGAAATCAGACCGGATTGCCTTGGCGGCAAGAGAGCCGGCAGCCCCAATCAGCGCCTTTGTAATCTCCTGGACCGTAACGTAAACAGCCGCAAACGCGAACAACACTGACCCAACAATCCCAACAATCGCCGAAAGCACTACGAGCGTACCCACGAGGTACATATCCTGAACCTCCCCCCTTCCATTCAATTAGTTTTGATGCAACAAGGCCCCGGACGGTTCCCCCGTCGAGAGAGTTCACTTGGAAGCTGAGGGAGAGTTGCAAGAATGTGCTGGCAATGAAAGGGTTAACCAGTGGTTGGCAGCGTGATTCCGGACTGCGTTTGCAGCGGCATGTACCAGTTCGTCATTTCCATTTGAGACATCAGCAGAATTTGGGAATGACGCTTGAATGGGAGATTCGCACCGCACCCTCCCCTCTGAGAGCGTACGGTCGCTGCCCAGGATCGCCACAGGA
>JASHON010000055.1 GCA_030041095.1 Terriglobia bacterium | reverse complement strand
TCTGTCTTGCGTGCTCTCGTCGAAACGAGGCGACAATTCGGAGTTCGGAGCGATGTCCAGGCCAAACTGATACGCGGGCTTCGCGCTCCAAGGGCAAACGGCCTTCGTCCGTGCAGGCCCAGTCGATCATACCTCGATCTCGCACCTATTTTCATCGCTTCGTGGGTGTCGCGAAGCGACATGACCAACTGATACGGGGGTACGAAGCGGCGCCGTGTCTGGGCGCACCCTGTCTCCGTGTGCTGCCCGGGACACGGGAATGCCATTGACTTCGAGTTTGGGCTGTGCGATTGTTCCATAAGATCGTTATGGTACAGAATGCAAATTCGGGCGAGCTATTGCGAGACACGCTGGACGTGCTGATTCTGAAGACGCTGACGCGAGGACCCATGCACGGATACGGCATCGCGGAATTCATCGAGCAAACTTCGGACGACGTGCTCCGGGTTGAAGAAGGCGCTCTCTATCCGGCTTTGCATCGACTGGAACTTCGTGGGCTGCTGGCTTCGAAGTGGGGCTTATCGGAAAGCAACCGGAAAGCAAAATACTACCGGCTGACCCCGGCCGGCCGCAAGCAGTTGGAGGATGAGACAGCACGGTGGGGAAGAATGGCGACAGCCATCTCGCGGATTCTGGAAACGGCGTAGGAGGAGGCGACACTCATGCTGCGCGAGGTGATCCGCACGATGCGCTTGCGGGCCAAGGCGCTTTTTAAGCGGCGCCAGCTTGACCGTGATTTGCGCGAAGAGCTGAACTTTCATCTTGCCATGCGGCAGGAAAAATACCGGGCCGCTGGGTTGGCTTCGGAGGATGCTGCCATGGCCGCACGACGGCTGTTCGGAAATGTGACGGGATTTAAGGAGGCCTGCCGGGAAGCGTGGACCTTCACCTGGTTGGAAAATCTGGCGCGGGACTTGCGGTACGGTCTGCGCCAATTGCGGCGGAATCCGGGATTCACGGTCGTCGCTGTTTTGACCTTGGCCCTCGGCATTGGCGCGAACACGGCAATTTTCAGCGTCATCGACGCAGTAATGTTACGCATGCTGCCTGTCCACGAGCCCGAGAGGCTGGTGCAAGTTGGTTTTCAAGGGAAGCACAGCGGTGAATCCTTCGTTGGCGAGAGCTTCTCCTACCCGGTGTTTAAGAAGCTGCTCCAATACAACAGCGTGTTCACTGACGTCTCGGCATTCGATTATTGGAACGTGTTGCGCGCATACCCGGCAGGCTCGGAAGCTCGCGGCGCGAACGAGTCGATCAAGGGACAAATGGTCTCAGCCAATTTCTTTTCCCTGCTCGGCATCAAGGCCATCATCGGCCGGACGTTTGCTCCGGACGAGGACAATGGAGCGGACGCTCACCCGGTCGCGGTAATCAGCTATGCCCTTTGGACGCGAATGTTTGGCCGCAGCCCGGACGTGCTGGGAAAGAAGCTCACCATTCAGCAGGCAACCTTCACCATTATCGGTGTCGCGCCGCCACACTTCAGCGGTGTTGATCCGGGGCGTGTAGACGACGTTTGGCTGCCTGTTTCCATGCAACCGGCGGCACTGCCGGGCGGAAACCGGCTCGAGCAAATCGACACGAACTGGCTAAGCCTCATCGCGCGTCTGAAGCCCGGTGTTTCCGCCAGGCAGGCTCGGGCCAGCCTGGATATTCTTTACCAGCAGATCCAGCGGCAGCGCGACATTTCCAAATGGACCGCACAAGACCGTAGAGATTTTTTCACACACCACATTGTCCTGCTGCCCGCGGCGCGCGGGGCAAATTATCTCCGAGAAGAGTTTTCGCAGCCTCTATTTTTGCTGATGGGCATGGTTGCGCTGGTGCTCATCATTGCTTGCACTAATGTTGCGAACCTGATGCTGGCGCGCGCGAGTACCCGGCAGCGCGAAATTGCTCTCCGGCTCGCGCTGGGCGCGCGACGCGGCCGGTTAGTGCGGCAACTGCTTACGGAGAGCATGCTGCTGGCTGTGATGGGCGGCGCTGCCGGCTTGCTATTTGCTTACTGGGGCAGCCCGGTTCTTGTCACTTTGATGGCGAACGGTTCCGGGCGGGTGACACTGGATGTTCATCCCGATTCCGTCGTGCTTGGTTTCACAATGCTTCTTGCGCTTGGCACAGGACTTGTCTTCGGTCTGGCGCCCGCCTGGCGCTTGACGAGAAGGATCTCCGGTATACGGGCTGACACCATCTCCCGCCACGGAGCCCGCGAGCGGGGCACACACAGACTGGGCCGCGTGTTGGTGATTGCCCAAGTTGCGTTGTCGCTTGTTCTCATTGTTGGCGCCGGCCTGTTGGTTCGTACGCTCCACGACCTCGAAACGCTCAATCCCGGTTTCAATGGCGACAACGTGTTGCTTTTTGGGCTGGATCCCTCGAAAGCGGGCTACAAGGCGGAAGGCGCGGCCCGGATTCGCCAGGATGTGTTGGAACAAATCCGCGAAGCGCCGGGCGTAGTTTCGGCGAGCTTTTCCTTCCTGACGCCGATCAGCGGTGGCGGCTGGGATAACTACGTGAGGTCTGTCGAAGGTTCCATTCTGCCGGCAGGCGAGTCCGTAGATGTTTACCTCAATGGGGTGGGCCCGGACTTTTTCCGGACTTTGGGCACCCCGGTACTGGAAGGACGCGGCTTCGGCCCACAGGACAGTTCGAGTTCGCCGCCAGTGGCGCTGATTAACGAGGCCATGGCCCGCCGCTTCTTTGGTGACCGGAGTCCGATTGGGAAACATTTCCGACTGGGCCCATGGGGTGGCAAACTCGGCTATGAAATTATCGGTGTGACAGGCAACGCAAAGTACATCAGCCTGGCAGAGAAGATTCCGCCGACGGCGTATTTGTACATCCCTCAACTGCCTCAAGTCCCGCAGGGTGTCACCTTTGAAGTGAAAACCGCCGTTCCGCCCCTGAGCGTCGTAGCCGCAGTGGACACCATCCTGCGGGGGATCGACCCGCGGCTCAGCGCCTTGGACGTAAGCACCTTGGCGGAGCAGGTGGATCAGTCGCTCGGTCAGGAAGAGATGATGTCTACACTCTCGAGCTTCTTCGGGGTAGTTGCGTTGGCGCTCGCTTGCATTGGCCTTTACGGTGTCATGGCGTATGCATTGGCTCGGCGTACGAATGAAATTGGTATTCGAATGGCTCTAGGAGCACAGAAAAAAGATGTGCTCTGGCTTGTGATGCGTCAAGGACTGTTGGTGACGCTGGCAGGATTAGGGATTGGAATATTCGGAGCGTTCGGAGGCACAAGGATCTTGTCGAGCTTGCTTTACGGCGTCAGACCCACGGATCCGCTCACCTTTCTTGCGGCTTCACTCATTCTTACAAGCACGACGCTAGTCGCGTGCTACATTCCGGCGCGCCGCGCGACGAAAGTGGATCCGATGGTGGCATTGAGGTACGACTGACGGGAGACAAGAGACGAGAGGCGAGAGACGAGTGAAAAGCAGTCAGCTTTCAGCAATCAGTTTTCAGCGATCAGAAACCAGGAGGTTGGGGCTAGAAACGGTGACCGGAAACTGGACATGGCTTGTTAACGGGTGCGAGATAAGTTCGGCCGATGCGCTGGTTTGGGTCAGCACGCCCGGCAACGCTGCGGCTTCGAGGGGGCTCCGTACTGGCTTCACAGGCTGCGGGAAAAGTCTTTCGGGAGTTGACGTAGCGCCGGCTTCCAACCGGCAACTCGCTTCAATTCAACGTAGGCCGGCAAGATGCCGGCGCTACGTTCGCGGCGGCGTCGAGTTTTTCCGCAGCCTGTAAAGCCGTTGGAGTTTGCGACGCATTGCGGCATGACTGAAGTCATGCCCTGATACGGGGTACCTAAGCGGCTGCCGGAGCGCCCGGGAAACGGCGTGTGAAAGGCAGAAACTCCACGGGGCGAGGCGCAGCCTCGCCCTAAATAATTCGATCCCTGGCGATCTCGGAAAGGCAAGCCTTTCCGCACGTCAGGCGGCGGAGCCGCATCGTACCCATCCTATACGACACCGCTGCGCAAAGATAGAAACTCCAGGGCACGGTTCCTGCCGTGCTGGGACATGCAACCGAGTCAACGGGCTTTGCAGCATGCTGAAAAGCGCCCTCAACGAATGCCCTTCTGAGAGCGCAGCGAAGAATCAACGTGTTGATCCGCTGCATCTGGCTGAACTTAAGCGGGCGGTCGGGCACGCATTGAAATCCCAGGGGCTGGGGCTCTAGAATCAATGGAAGGGGAGAAGGCGGCGAAAACTCTTTTGGAGGTTACGCAGATGAAGAGGCTAATCTCTGGCGGTTTGGCAAGCCTGTTGATGGCGGTTTTTTGGGTGGTTCCATCCAGCGCGGCGATTAGGGGCCGTTACGTGGAAACGCGCACGGCAGATATTTACACGGGTCCCTGCTTCGCAAACTCTCAGGTAGGACTTGCGGGCCGGCGGGCGATCCTGGCATGGGACATCCAGCAAGGGACGTGGCAGGGAACCGATCTAAGCGGCCTACACGTTGTTGCCGTGGTACGCGCCAAGGATAATCTCGGCGATCCTTACCATAATCCGTATCCCGCGCGGTCGGTCCTGATTGTGGATCAGCGCGCATCGGCAGCTCAAGTCCGGGCTCTTGAGTCGTTCGTTCGGTCTGCCGGCGGGCCGTTGGTGAAAGATGTCGTGCGTGTGTACCGCGCGCCCATTCAGATGGCGTTCGGGAATGGGATGGATGACGGGCAAGTGACCGTCCAGGCCGGGAATCTGGCATGGATTCGCACCCGCCTTCTCGGAAGCATGGACAAAATCTGCGGCAACGAAATGTGCTACTACCCTCCGCTGACAAAGGTGGCACACGCCATGCCGGCCTACTCGTTGGACGAAGCTTACACCGGGGCAGGTCTAGGAGCGGTATGGAACCTGCACGATACTCGTAGCGCTTATATTGGCACATTCAACGTTTCAGCTCTCCAGGCCGCAACAAGGTTGAGTAAAGCGAATCGCGCGTCATCCTAATAGTACTAGGTTAAGTATGTATTGACGTTCCTTCGGGTGTCTGTTACAGTCGGGGCATGACACCCGAGACCTTGAAAGCTCTGGATGCTCGCTTGCGAAAGTTTCTCGAAGACCTCACCGAGCCCATGGGGCGAAGTGAGCGGCGCCACTGGGCGGAGGTTTATGTGCGAGGCTTGCTGCTGGATGGCGAGCGC
>JASHON010000054.1 GCA_030041095.1 Terriglobia bacterium | reverse complement strand
CAGCCGCCCAAGCGCAGCGAGGATAATAGTTGACGCCAGAGGAAGCCCGATGTCGCGGAAGTATCCCCAAACCTCACCCGGCAGGAGGCGCCGATGCATTAGCGGGGCTACCACGACGACATTCAGGATATTTAATATTGCCCACACGGAAGCTACGCCCACCGCGCCAAAGTGCTTCGCCATTGGAAACATGGCCGGAACTAGAATGGCGACCCATAGCAAGCCCGTAAAAAGGCTCAACGACGTCCAGCCAAATGCGAGTTGCAGTCCGAAAGGCATGTAAAAAACCGCGTTCAGCGCCGAGCCAACGACCAGCACGCTAAGGAGCGCGCCGCTATGCGACGCCAAAATACCGTTTTGTGTCCAGAGGCGCAAAACCGAGAAAGGAAAGAGAGCAAGGACGGCCGCGGCGGGGAAAATCAGCACGGCCATCAATTGAGATCCGCGATGATAGGAATCTCTGATTCCATTTTCGTCATGAGCGGCGACCTGCTCGGACATGCGAGGGAAGACGGCATTGAAGACGACGCGCGATACAGCCAGCAGACCGTTGGCAACAGCCCAAGCCAAGGTATAATAGCCAAAAACTCTTAGCGAGAACAGCTTGCTGACGATCACTTTATCGACTTGAGATAAGATCAGGCCAAGAACGGCAATCCCACTCATTCCGGCGGCGAACTGCCAGATGTTCCGCGCCAAGGTGGGATTGAACCGCGGCGCGCGCTCGGAGGGGGGCAAGTTTAACCACAGGAACAGCATAAGCAGAGTAACCTGGGTGGTGCTGGCCAGAACTTGCCACAGCAGGAATGCCTTAATCGTTGGTGAGACCAGCCAGAGGATTAGCACAGCCCCTCCATTATGAAAGGTAGCGCCGCCAATTCTCAAGAGGTTGTACAAGACCTGCCGGCGCAAGCCGAGGAGGCCGCTTTGGTAGAACTTGATCGGCCATTGGACGACCGCCCAGACGCCCATAATCATCACGGCTTCGGACACCGTGCGGGTGGGGATATTCGCAGCCTTGACCCAATGGGCGGCAACCCACGGGGCTGCCGAAAAGATAAAGCATCCTATCGCCAGGCCGATCAACCAATAGCCAGTCTCCAGAGTGCGCACGAGGTCGCGGCACTCCGCTGACTTTTCCGGCTGGACCGAATAGCGCGCCATTTCCCGATTGATGGTTGGGCTCAGCCCTAAGTCCAAGACCAGGAGCATGGCTTGCAGCATGAAGTAAAAGCCGACCAGACCATAGGCCTCAATGCCCATGAATCTGATATAAAGCGGAATGCAGACTAGTCCCAGAACCGCGGACCAGCCCGCGCCTGCAAAGTTGGCTATAAGGTCAAGGCTAAGGGCCGACCGAGAACCGATCCCTTGGATTAACTTCATTGCTTAAGGGGTGACATATTAGGATGGCCGGTGCAGCGGCGATAGCGCCTCGAGGATCTTTCTCCGCGAGCCCCGACAACCAGATCTGCGCAAGCCTACGATCATTCGTGACGTGAATTGTCTGGGACGAGCCGACCTTCCAGTTGGTCCTCAAGCAGCTTGATGTCCGCTTCGACCATCAACCTGATCAGCTGGTGAAATCTAACTGCGGGTTTCCATCCCAAAATTCGCTCGGCCTTCGACGCGTCCCCTTGCAGGGTATCTACCTCGGTTGGACGGAAATACCTTTTGTCTATCTCGACGTGCTTTTCCCAGTCGAGCCCGACGCGTTCAAAAGCCTGCTCGACAAATTCGCGCACGGTATGTGTCTCGCCGGTTGCCACCACAAAGTCGTCCGGCCGATCCGCCTGCATCATGCGCCACATCGCTTCGACATATTCTGGAGCATATCCCCAGTCGCGTCTGGCCTCCAGATTCCCAAGATAAATCTTATCCTGGAGGCCGGCCTTGATCCGCGCAACCGCCCTTGTAATCTTCCGGCTAACGAAGGTTTCGCCTCGGCGCGGCGACTCGTGATTGAAAAGAATCCCGTTGCAAGCGAACAGTCCGTAGCCCTCTCGATAATTGGCCGTCATCCAGTAAGAATAAACTTTTGAGCAAGCGTAGGGGCTGCGAGGTCGGAACGGCGTAGTTTCGCTCTGAGGGACCTCGGACGCTCTGCCGTACATTTCGCTGCTCGAGGCCTGATAGAACTTGGTCTTGATCCCCGTCTCGCGGACAGCCTCCAGTATGCGAGTTGTACCGAGCGCAGTGATGTCCCCCGTGTACTCCGGAATCTCGAAACTAACCTTCACATGACTCTGGGCGCCAAGATGATATATCTCATCCGGCTGAAGTCGGTAAAGGAGCCGGATGAGGCTCGACGGATCTGAAAGGTCAGCAAAATAAAGAAAAAGGCGAGCATCGCGTTCATGCCAGTCGGGAAGTATGCCATCAATGCGTGCGGTGTTGAAGCTACTCGATCGTCTTTTGATCCCGTGCACCTCGTAACCCTTCGAGAGCAGCAATTCGGCGAGGTACGACCCGTCCTGACCTGTGATTCCGGTGATTAGTGCCTTCTTGGGCATGCTCGCGCTTCCTTCTTCAATAGGGGCTCAAGGCCGGAACTGGCGTGACACTGGCACTGCGCGCGGTCTAAGCCGGTCGTGAATGAGATGTCGGCACGGCCCAGCTTGGCGGAATGTTCTTCGCGATCTCGAGGTTTTTGAAGATGCAACTCTCGCGGGCCCCATGTGCCTTGACCCATTCGGCCATAGCACGAACACCGTCCCTCAGAGACGTTGAGGAAGGAGAACCAAACACCCGCCGGGCTTTTGTGTGATCGGAGAAAGCAGTCTTGACTTCGTTGCGCGCTTCTAGGTGCTCCACTCTGCGGTCCAATCCCATCGAGGCCGCAACTACGTCTGCCAGTTCGTTCACGGTATACGGTTGGTCAGCCCCGATGTTGAAGACCTGGTTTCGGGCCTCAGACACTTCAACGGATCGCGCGATCGCCGGCGCTACGTCGCTAATGTGAGTAAACGCTCTCCTCTGTGTGCCATCACCGAATATCGTCATAGGCCGGCTTTTGAGCAATTGATTCATGAAGATACCGATGACATTGCGGTAGCGGTCGCCGATATTTTGCCTCTCCCCATAGACGTTGTGAGGCCGGAAAATCACGTAGTTGAGGCCGAACATTTCGTGACTTACCCTCAGCTCCTGTTCGACCGCCAGCTTGGCGATTCCATAGGAATCTTCTGGTGCTGGAGCCATCTCTTCGCGCATTGGCGTTTGGCCTGAGCCGTAGACGGCGATGGATGAGGTGAAGACAAAACACTTGACGCCATGGTTGACTGAGGCGTTGATCAAGTTGACCGAACCGATGAGGTTGTTTTCGTAATTGAACCGCTTGATAAAGTGACTGAGTCCTTCGGCTGCGTAAGCGGCTAGGTGGTAAACGAAGTCGAACGCGTACGTGTCGAACAGCCCTTCGAGAAGATCGCGGTCGAGGATGCTCCCGCGGACAAACCTTGCCCCTTGCGGGATATTATCCTCGAAACCACCGCTCAAGTCATCCAGAACGACCAGTTCATGTCCACGGGCGAGCAGGGATTCTGCGACGTGAGAGCCCATGAATCCGGCGCCGCCAGTGACCAGTGAAGAGTGCATCACAACTTGACCTCCTCGAGGACGGGAGCGAACGGTGTTGGCAATGGGTTAGACGCCAGGCTGGGTCGGAACAGGTGTCGCCGAAGCGCCATCCGTGGTTGGCTCCTCACCTCTTTCAACGAAGCGCACGGGATCCAGCGCCTGGTTCCACTTCCGCAGCGCCCTCCACATTTCGATCCGCTCCTTGCGTCGTTCGCTGTAGCTCGCAAGATTGAGCGCTCCGAAGGCAAGCTGCCTTAGGCCGAAGCCGAGCAACCAGACTAACCGGTAGCGTACCACGGCTTTGGTCCCATAGTGCTTGTAGAAGTAACGGTAACGGTTCTTGAAGGCTTCAATGTGGAACCTCAGCGGCGATCGCTTGACGGATTGTCCTTGGAGGTGTGTTATCACTGCCTCAGGCGTGAATAGGATGGGATATCCCGCCTGTCGAATCCTGAAGCACAAATCAGTTTCCTCATTGGTATAGAAGAATTGCTCGTCGAACCCGCCGAGCTGTCGCAGAATCTCGCTGCGGAACATCACGCAGCACCCCGACTGCCAGTCAACCTCCCTCTCCGTGTCGCCCCTCCAACCTTCGTAGGCATCAGAGAACCTTCTGCTTAGGCGGCCTAGGAACCGAGCATTGAGGGCAATGCTGAGGTCGCGCATTACGGTCGGGAAGGGACGCGCAGTGGCTTGATAAGAGCCATCGGCATTCAGAACTCGGCAACCGAACCCGCCAGCCTTGGGGTGGCGGTTTGCAAAATCAACCCAACGGTCCAGTGCCCCCTCGTGAATTATGGTATCGGGATTCAGAATGAGGACGAACTCCCCACGGCTCGCACGGATGCCGACGTTGTTGCCTTTTGCGAAGCCGAGGTTCGCTGCGTTACGGATTAGCCGAACTTTGGGGAAATGACGCTCGAGATGCTCCGGTGAGCCGTCGGTCGAGCCATTATCCGAAACAATGACCTCGAAACTTGTCTTACGGGTGTGGGCGAAAATGGAGCTCACAGAATCCGAGATCACTTTAAGATCGTTCCAGCAAATGATGACAATGGAGAGCTCTAAGGGCTGATCCCTCACTGTTCGCTTAGCCTCAGCTAGGTATGATGCACAACCGATGGTCTGGCTGTCTACGAATGGCGCGCGCGTTCCCCGAAGTAGCTAACAGTCCGCGCGGCGCCATTCTCTAGCCCGATCGTCGGCTCCCGGCCGAGCATTTCTCGGGCTCGCTCGATCCGCGGGCAGAGGACTTTGGGGTCGTCGATGGGCAAAGGCCGATGCTTTATTTCGCTCTTGCTGCCGGTCAGGCGGATAATGCCGCGCGTAGCATCGATGACACTCATTTCGGTCAGGTTGCCGAGGTTGACGGGGCCATGAACGGCATTCAGAGCTTCTGCGACTGGCTCTCATCCATCCCGCTACACGGGCCGCCCGCTTCCCCCAGAGGGCCGAGGGCCTTCATTCGAAACCGTGACCCTCCTCGCCCACGTCCGGGTTCCCCGGATGACGCGTGGGGGAATCGGATTCGATATTTGAGATTCGAAAGCAAGGAGCCGCGGAAGCAGACAGTCGCGTTACTTATGGTTACCGTTGCGCTTGATCAGGTGTATGGACGAGCCCACCGACGAGTTTGTCTGTGTCGGCCTGTTCATCCCGAAGCCCACGAATGAGCCGATCAGTTTCCTTCGAGCGCATGTCTGTCTCTTCTCCGTGTCTCGCTGACGACAAGCAGACATCGACCAGTTGAGCGATGTAGTGGCGGTTCTCGTCTGCCAGGCGCGCGGTTTGCCAAGCAGCCAAAAGCCGCAGACCTCAGATGCGGAGGTCTGCGCTCGGCCATTGATTCTTTCCAGGGTTCAAAGCCCAAGCGTAGGGGGTAATTTTAGTGCAGGATCGCTTGCGCCCTTGGTACCGTTCTCGCAAAAGTGGCTGACAGTGCGTACCAGGCCCTGCTCCAGTCCGACGCTCGGACACCAGCCCAGCAACTCGTCTGCCCGTAAGATGTCCGGGCAGCGGACTTTGGGGTCGTCGGTGGGCAAGGGAAGATGCTGGATTTCGCTCTTGCTGCCCGTCAGGCGGATGATGAGGTGCGCAGCATCGATGACGCTCATTTCGGTCGGGTTGCCGAGGTTGACGGGGAAGTGAATGCCGGCCTCATGGGACGACAGTGACGAGTGGTCAGTGACGAGTGACGAGCCAGATGAGGAGCCACTATCCCCCCCGGAGGGTGGGTTCCCAGAAAAATGCTGAGATTCTTCGTGACAAGCGTTACATTCGGTAAGCAATAAGCGGGTGAGGCCTTCGACAAGGTCGCTGACGTAGCAAAAGCTGCGGGTTTGGGAGCCGTCGCCGTAGACGGTGAGCGGCTCGCCGCGGAGAGCCTGGACAATGAAGTTGGAAATCACTCGGCCGTCGTTTGGACGCATGCGGGGGCCGTAGGTATTGAAAATACGGGCGATGCGGACGTCAACCTCGTGCTCGCGATGGTACGCGAGTGTGATGGCTTCCGCAAAGCGCTTCGCTTCATCGTAAACACCACGAGGGCCGATGGGATTTACATTGCCCCAATAGGTTTCCGGTTGAGGATTCACAAGCGGATCGCCATAGACTTCCGAAGTGCTGGC
Organism: Terriglobia bacterium; assembly: GCA_030041095.1. Classification (GTDB taxonomy): domain Bacteria; phylum Acidobacteriota; class Terriglobia; order UBA7540; family UBA7540; genus JASHON01. The sequence continues at coordinate 192 of JASHON010000054.1, read as the reverse complement.
CAACAGGAATCGCGCCTTCTTGGCCCAGGCCAAGCCGAGCGCGTTGTGGGTTCCGAGTGAGCCGACTTTCAGCGTCTGGATGGGCAGGCGTAAATAGTCCGGTGGGCTGGCAGGAGAAGCCAGGTGTGCGATGGCGTCAACAGGTCCCTCGACCGCGATGTATTTGGTAACGTCGTGCAGGCGAAACTCAAA
>JASHON010000053.1 GCA_030041095.1 Terriglobia bacterium | reverse complement strand
TCAATTGGTAGAGCAACTGACTCTTAATCAGTAGGTTGGGGGTTCGATTCCCTCACGGCTCACCATCCAACTCCTCCTGCATCAATCTCCTTCTGTTTCACGTCTGCTCTGAATCAGCTAAAGCGTAACAAAACCGTACCAAAACCCCGTCAGTTTGGCTAGCCCGTAACAAAACTCTCATTATGCTCGTTTGCTTGCCAATCAAGTTTCGAGAAGGCCGCCTGCATCATGTTGAGCTTGGCTTGGCTGTACCGCTTGAAGACTTGCGCATCACCCTGACGCAACATCAGCGTCACGAAGTGGTCGGAAACGCCGCCAGCGCTCAGCCTACTCGCGAATGTGTGCCGGAGATGATACAGCGGGAAATACAAAACCCCAGCACGCCGTAGCGTTGACGTCCAGGCAGTCTTCAGAGTCTTGATGTAGGGCCTGTGGGCGTTCTTCCTCGGTTATGGGAAAAGATGTTCCGACCCCGGCGTGATCTCGATCTGGGAGCGGAAACCTTGCCGAGCCGCGTCGGTCATCGGCATGTCTCTAACTCCGCCCGGACTCTTCTCTTGGAATCGGGGACGACCTTCGAAGCGTCAAGAATTTCAAAGCGAACGACTCCGCCATCGAATCCGAAATCTGCTATGACCCCTGGGCGCACTTCGTCGCTTTCCTTAATTCGCTCTTCACGGAGCGTGATGGTCATTTCTCGTCAAAAGACATGGAAGAAAAACGTCGCACACCCGTCTAACCACTATTAGGTTGGTTTGCCCAGGCCTACGGACGGCTGACGAATATACAGAGTCTCCGTGCTTCCCCAGGGACAGCGGAATCCCGTGCGCCGGGCAATTCACGCGAGTATCACAAGGGGCTCCCGGAGGGTCCGACTCGGTCCAAACAGCTTGTCGCTGTCTCGTCGTGACCAGGAAGGAGTTCGAGTGGCTTTCTACTGTTTCAAAAAATGAAGAGCGAGAAGGAGCAAGCATGCTGAACAAGCAGAGCTTCGTCACGGGAGCTTTGTTGATGCTGTTTTCCGTCGGGCTTATGGCCCAAACCCCTGACACTGCAACCCTCCGCGGCACGATCACAGATCCGTCGCACGCCGGCGTAGCCGGTGCTGAGGTCGTCGCAACCAACGGGCAAACCGGCCTCCAGAGGGTGGCGAAATCGAATGGCACGGGAGCATTTTCAATTGCCGGGCTGCCCATCACCGGTAAGTATGCGTTGACTGTGCAAAAGCAGGGATTTGCCACTGTACGGCTGAGTGGCGTAACTCTTGTGGGAGGGGCCACGGCAGAAATCAAGCTGCAGCTTAGCGTAGCGGCAGGCCACACGAAGGTCCGCGTGACCGGCGCCGCCGGCGAGGTACGCACCGACGAACCTCAGCTCGGTGACCGGCTGAGTGCCGCCCAAATGGAACAGACCCCTCTGTTTAACCGAAGGATCACTTATCTTCCCCTACTCGACGCTGCGGACCGTCCCGCCATCAATCAGGGCGACGTGTTCATGAACGAAGATCTTTTCAACACGAACGGCACGGGACGGCGCCAAACCTGGTTTGAAGTAGATGGCAGCAATGCCGTCGACGCCTGGGGACGACAAACGATCTTCACTAACATTCCGGTTGACGCGGTTCAGGAAATGACGGTGCTGACGAATCCGTTTTCGGCGGAATACGGATTCACCGCAGGCGGCGTGGTGAATATCGTTACGAAGAGTGGTGGCCGGCAGTACCACGGAGACGTGGAGGAGTTGTGGCGGCCGTCAGCAACCGAGGCGAAGCTCTCAGGCTTTACGACGACCTCGGCCACGAGCGGAAACGATGTCACGAACGACACGCTGGAGCAGCCTTCGGCCTCAGTGTCCGGTCCTCTTGGCGCAAAGACGGAGTTTTTTCTGAGCGGCGAATATAGCCGGGAAGACCGAGCCTCTCCAGTCACTTCGCCGCTTGCCCGGGGCAACTTCATTGGCCACTATCGAGACTGGCTTGGCTTTCTGCGCGTGGACCATCAGATTGACCAGAACAACAATCTTTTCTTCCGGAGCGACGTTGACAGCTTCTATGACACGAATCCTAACGGAATTGTCGGCGGCAACACGCTTCCCAGCGTGGACCGTATTTTCAACCGGCGCACTTACTCCGAAGAACTGGGCGAGACCGCGGTATTGAGCCCGACGCTGCTGAACAACGTCCGCCTGCAGTTCCAACTGGCCTCGCCGATCACGCAATTCAGCCCTGTCAAGGACAGCACCGAATTTGTGGTTCCTATCTCGACGGGAGGTACCTTTGAGTCTGGAACTTCACAGTCGGCGCTGCTCATGAACCGCCAGTACGAGCTGGGAGATACCGTCTCGGCCACGACTTCCCGCCACACCGTTACCTTCGGCGGCGATTTCACTCGGGCGCGCAACGGCGGCAACAGCAAAGAGTTTGGTGGTCCAATCTATCTCGGCGAATTCGAGTACAATCCTTGCACGCTAAGCCTCTCGATATGCGAAAGCCCCGCCTACCTGGATGACCTCAGCAACGTAGAAAGCTACACGCAAAGCTACGGCGCTTCGATGTACACGGTGAACGATACGCTCTGGGACCTCTTCGCACAGGACGATTACCATTTTCGTCCCGACCTCACGGCAGATCTGGGCTTGATTTACGAGCGGCAGACGTTCACGAATTCCACAAAGGACTTTGGCCCCCGCGCCGGCTTTGCTTACAATCTGCGCGGAAAGGGCACGACAGTTATCCGCAGCGGGTTCGGAATTTATTATTCGCAAATCGTGGACAACGAGGAGGCTGACTACGCCCTGGGTGGGCCTACCGGAGTCTTCAATTACTCCGCAGGACCCGGCCAAGTGGGCTTTCCGACGAGCATTACTGCGGTCCCGCTTCCCGCCTTTCCCGCGGGGGCGGTGGCTCCCGTCCGAAGTCTTTATATCCGGCCAGGCGAAAGCGCCTACCTCAATCAGTTCTTTCCTACTTCCACGCTAATAGGCTACCCCAACGCGCTCTTGAGCCCCTATACCCAACAATGGACTTTCGGCGTGCAGCACGCGATCAAGCCCGGATGGGTGTTTAGTGTCGATTACGTCGGGTCGCATACCCTGAGGAACTACCGCCCCTTGGATGTCGATCCGCCATCGTCGTTCATCCGAACGGCGCCGGATGAGGTTCGTTCCGCTCAGGCTGCCAACTGCACGCGGCCGTATTGGATCTGGTGGTATGCACAGCACACGATGACCTGCAATCCTTTACGTGCCACTAGCCCTCAGCCCCCGTACGGCCTCATCCAAAGCGACGTGAACGACGGCTACGCCAATTACAATGCGCTCGACGTGAATTTCAACCACACATTCACCAATGGCTTTTCGATGCTTGTGAGCTACACGTGGTCTCATACGCTCGATAACGTCGATCCGGACATTCCCAGCCAGAATCCCGACAATCCGTACTTTACGGGTGCAGCCGAATACGGCAATGCCATTTTCGATCAGCGTAACCGATTCGTGCTGAGCGGAATTTATACGGCGCCGTGGCAAATCCGGCTCGGCGGCATTGCCACGCTCGCTTCCGGGCTGCCGTACAACATTACGACGGGGACAACGAACAGTGGCGATACTGGAGGGACAACGAACCGGCCAGTGGTCGGCAACGAAGTGATCGGCCGCGACACCGGGCTCGGCGGCCCGATCTACGACGTAGAGCCATTCGTTGAGCGAGCGTTCACTTTCGGGCGAGAAGGGATGCAGCTCAATTTGCGGGCGGCGGCGTTTAACGTTTTCAATCACCCTAATTTTGTAGGCTATAGCGGGACCTGGGGGGACGGGCCCACCCCCGGCCCCGGCTTCGGGCAACCGCTCCCCGGCATCACGAATCAGCTTCCTGCCCGTGAAGTGCAGTTCTCGGCCAGATTCATGTTTTGAGCGCAATGGACGCCATGGATTCAATTCTCCTGACTCGCCGACGGCGGCATCGCTTCTCCAGGAAACGCCAGAAGTCATCGCGGGCTGTGCCGTCTACGCCCGAACTGTTCTCCGCTGGGCGCTTCCGGCTCTTTGTGTCTCCGGGAGCAGCCGGATTGTCCCTCGTGCCGTGATTACTGGAAAATCCAACAAGTTATGAGGACGCAGACCAAGAGAAGGCGTCGAAATGGGCGCGCCGTTTCTATCGGGGTCACTTTTACTTTGGCGGCGTGGTTGCTCGCCGCAAACCCCGGCCGGGCGCAGACGGCGGCAACGGGTGCGCTCGCCGGGACGGTCACGGATCCAAGTGGCGCTGTAGTTCCACGCGTTAAAATCCAGGTAACCAGCCACGCGACCGGCGAAATGCGCACGGCTCAATCCGACTCAAGCGGAGCCTATCTCGTGCCTTTGCTGCCGCCCGGCGACTACACCGTGACGATTTCCAAGAGCGGGTTCACAACACCCACCTACCCCAGCATCCGGATTAACGTCACCGAGACGGCGGTGCTGAACGTTCGGCTACGGGTCGGTGCGGTGGGGCAAACGGTGTCCGTCACCTCGCAAGCCAGCCAGTTGCAAACGGTCTCGAGCGCGCTTGGGCGCATCACCGACGAGCGCATGATAGAAAGCCTACCGCTGGTGAGCCGCAACTACACGCAAATTCTCGGCCTATCGCCCGGAGTCTCAGGCGACATAAACAATGCTTCCGCTCTCGGCCGCGGCGCTACGAGCCAGGCCGCGGGGACGGGAGGCTATTCCGCCTCCGGAGCTGCAACCACAGACAACAACACCCAGATGAATGGAACGGGAGTCAACGACCTGATGGGCGAGGGCTACCTGAGCGGCGGCGTTCCCGTCCCGAATCCGGATAGCATCCAGGAGTTTAAGGTGCAAACGGCTATGTACGACGCGGCTTATGGCCGCAACGCCGGCGCGAACGTCGATGTGATCACTAAATCCGGAACCAATGCCTTTCACGGAGACCTGTGGGAGTTTCTCCGCAATTCCGCCTTGAACGCCAACGATTTCTTTCTTAATGCCAGCAACCAACCACGAGGTGTGCTCGACCAGAATCAATTTGGCGGCACATTTGGCGGCCCCATTGGAAAAAGCAAGCTGTTCTTCTTCGGCTCCTATCAGGGCACGCGGCAGCGAGACGGTCTGACCACGGGCTGCCTGACTACTGGGAACCTGCCAGTGGGGCTGACCAACAGCGCCAGCAGCCGTACCCCAGCCGCTCTCTTGAGCGAATTCGCGGGGTTACCGACGTTTCTCGGCGGTACTATCGGGCCCGACAGTGCGATCTCGCCGCTCGCCATCTCGCTCTTGAACGCCCGCCTTCCCGACGGCGCCTTTCTGATTCCTGGCGCCCAAAACTCGACCACCGGCGCCACGATCTTCAGTTCTCCTTGCGACTACAGCGACACTCAGTACCTCGGCAACGTCGATTGGTACGCGAGCGCCAAAAGCCACCTTGCCACCAGGTTCTTCTGGTTTAACAGCCAGCAAGTCGAGGAGTTTCCCGGCAACCAGCTCAGCTTGCCGGTGTTCAATGCCGGCGGTTTCCCGCAAACCGTGCTTACGAACTCCCGCGATGTCTCGCTGACGTACACCTACGCGATCAACAATCGCCTGCTGAACCAGGCGATTGTTGGTTTCCACCGCCTGCCCGCGGTGCTGGATCAAGGTTATCCCAATGTCAGCTATGCTCTCGCCGGCTGCCCAGCCAGCACGACGGGCGTACTGACGCTGACAAGCCTGTGCGCCACCGCGCCCGCTTTTGATGACCGATACCCAGATATCGGCATTCTCCCTTCACCGGAGGGAGGATTCAATATCGGTGGGTTTGGGCAAAGCGGCCGCGTCACCCAAAACTTTTCAACCTTCAGCGATTCGCTGAGCTACATTCGCGGCAGGCACAGTCTGCATTTCGGAGGGGGTATTACGCGCAGCCAGATCAACCAGGAGGATTCCCATTTCTTCGGCGTACTCATTTATCCCACTTTCGCCGATTTTCTCCTGGGCAACGTGATCGATGGGATTGAGGTTCCAGGCTTGACAGATCGCGCCTGGCGCGCGACGAACGCCGATGGTTACATTCAGGACAACTATCGGATAGCACGACGGCTGACGTTGAATCTTGGAGTTCGTTATGAACTTCAGGGCGCGATAGGCGACGCGCTCGGCCGTCAGTCAACCATTAATCTCGCCGCCGTCAATCCTACTCCACCGCCTAGCGGTACAGTCGAAGGATACGTAGTGGCCTCAAACTTTTCGGGTACCCTTCCGAGCGGCGTGGTGCGGTCAAGTAACACCTCGGCCCTCGAGAATCTGGGCCAAAACGATGGGGAGCCGCGGCTTGGCTTCGCATGGCAATTGCCACACACTCAGCGGTTCGCGCTGCGCGGCGGTTACGGCATTTTTTATACCCGGTCCACCGGGCAGCCCTACTTACAGTTGATTTCATCGCCACCCTTCGGGCTGCTGCGCGAACTCGTCTACGTGCCACTGGCAACCCCCGCCACTGCGCTTCCGCCTGCACCCACATTCCCGCAGTTCGTGCCCTACTCGCCGGCCACGGCGCTGAGCCCGCTGATTTTCTCGCCTGATTACCAGCCGCCACGCGCGCAGGATTACGGCCTAAACCTTCAAGCGGAACTAGCTCACAACTGGCTGTTCGAAATCGGATACCAGGGCGGCAGGGCGACGCGCCTCGGCCTGGGGAAGTTGTTTGACCAGGCGCTTGATGCCAGCCCCTCCGATCCCGTGCGGGGAATTACGGAGAACACCGCAGCCAACCTGCCTGAACGCTTGCCCTATGAAGGCTTCGCTCCTGCCGGCGCGCTCCAGATTGAAAGTACCGGTAACTCCTGGTACAACGCGCTCGAAGCATCCATCAGTAAGCGATTCAGTCATGGCTTCCAGCTTCTCGCCTCTTACACCTGGGCAGCCGACCTCGAAACCGATCCTTCCTACACCACCGCTGCGCGGCTCGGAGGTGAACTGATCGGCAATCAGAACGATCCCAACGCCAACTACGGCTTTGATCCCTTCATCCGGCCCCAGCGCCTCGTGATCAGTTATGTCTATGACCTGCCCGGCCCGACGGCCGGCGCTTGGCGCCAGAAACTCTTGGCGGGCTGGCAAGTTGCGGGCGTGATCACTCTCCAGAGTGGTGATCGCCTCACCATCACCGACACGGACGCCGATAACGCATTTCTGGGTCCCGACGCAACCGATTTTCCCGACATCGCTTCAGCCTGCACCCACGCGAGCCTTGTGACCGCCGGCTCCGTCGGCAGCCGGCTGAACAACTACTTCAACTCCGCCTGCTTCGTGGCCCCGCCGGTGATTACCAGCGACGGCGCAACGGCGTTTGGCAGTTCAGGAACCAGCATCGCCCGCGGCCCCGCGGAGCAGGCTTTCGACATCGCGCTGATTAAAAATGTGCCGTTCAATTCGAGCGACACGCGCAGTTTGCAGATTCGGAGCGAATTTTTCAACGCTTTCAATACGCCGTCCTTCAGCGATCCGGATACGGATGCGGGCACGGCCACCGTGAACGCAAGTGGCGCACCCACGCTGGTGCTAAGCAACACGTTTGGGACGATCAAGAGCACCAGCGTGAATCCCCGCATCGTCCAGCTTGCGATCAGGTTTTTCTTTTGATTCTTCGAATCCAACGGATTGCTGGACGAGGCGAAGCAGTACTGTTCCCTTACCCCAGTTCCGTGCTCACCCAAACATCATTTTTGGTGTGCAACGCGCGCGACTTTCGTGTATGATTATTCGCCATGCGAACCGCAAAAAAAGTGTTCATCGTGACCTTGCTGACGGCCGCTGCGGCGGTCGCGCAGCAAACCCACCATCAATACGAGCCTCCGAACGCCGCAGGCGCCGGCCAGAAGCTGCTGGCGAAATTTGCCGGCGACTGGGACGTCGTCGACACCTTCTACCCGGCGCACGGGAGCCCGATCGTGAGGAAAGGTACTTGCAAACAGTACATGGTCCAGGACGGGAAGTTTCTGGAGTCGGACTTCACCTTTTTCAATTCCAATGGAACGAAGAATACCGGCACAGGAATCTCCGGCTTCGATACCACAACGAACCGCTTCACCACCGTATGGTTCGACTCACGGCGGACGGCGATGTCGATTCGCCGAAGCGAGGGAAGGTTCGACGGCAAGAATATCGTCCTGTATAGCACCTCTCTCGACAGGGAGCATCCCGAGCGTAAGACTGTTGCCCGCGCGCACCTTGAAGATGGCGGCCGCGTTCTCATGTATCGCCATTATCTGATCAATGGCCAAGGAAAGGAGCGGGTGATGTTTGAGCTGCGGATGACGCGGAAATAGTGGAGAAGACTCGAGCCACACGAACGGGAAAGGCTCCAATGCCTTCACCGTGGATGGAGTCAACGCCACAAACAGCTACTTCGCAGACATTTTACGCCGCTACCGCATCCCCTACCCGTCTGGCGAGGATGCGATCCAGGAGTTTCCTTCGATGCCCGCCTTTTCGGCCCCTTCAGCAGGCTCCCGGAGAGCTTGGCATCATTCACCAGCCGGTCAATATTGCTTAGATCGGAAGCGGAGCGCATTGACAGATTCAGCTCAGACTGCGAGGGACCGTCTGATCCCGCCGGTTCAGTGCACCACAACGATGATAATCACCACGATTGCCGCGCCGACCAGTATCCAGAAGACAGGGCCTGGATCCTTGATCATCGCCACATCGCTGTAAGGCACCTGCCGCTCCGCACTCCGTTTGCGGAGTGTAACGGTAAACGAATTCTCACCGATGCTTGCAATATGCCCGCGTAGCTTTGCCCCGTCGACCAGTTTGATTTTCACGTCCTTCCCAATCCCGAATTTCTTCACCTGCGCTTCGACGGCCGACGCATTCACCGTGACCGTCTGAGTCTTTTGCCCGAAACCTGGCGCCGCCAGAGCGCCTCCCAGAGCCAACACCAGGAGCGCTGTCCAACCCACTGGCAACATCCCTATACGCACTTTTTTTGCCGAATGGACCCTGTGCAATTTGAGCATTCCTCATCTCTCCTTAGCGACTGAGCATTGGTGCCTTTTTTAGGATACACTCCCGTCTGCGCCTGAAGCCATTTTTCCGTGGAGCGTTGTCGCGCGTCGCTAGTTCTGTTGACGAGCCATTTGCTTGCGGATAGTAGCGGGATCATCAAGTTTGGCCGAGGGCGGGAGGGGCAGACCGTGGCGAGCGAAGTAATCCGGGTCACGGGCTTTGGCGGGATCAAAGATGCGCTCATCCGGCGGCAGAGCATTGTAAGGCGTGAAGTCTGGGTGTCCCGTGAAGCTATCGGCCAGGCTTGTGGCGGCTGCGTCGTATTGATTGAGCGGCGGCATGCCGAAAATGAGGTCGAACGTCTTCAAAATACTTACCATGCTGGTGTGAACGTGCGAGACGCCGCGCCGTGAATACGGGCTGATCACCAGCAGCACGCTGCGATGAGCGTCCACGTGGTCCTGGCCATCCTGTGCGTCATCCTCGGTTACGAAGATCGCCATGTGTTTCCAGAACGGGCTGTGAGAAAAAAGTTGGACCAGTTTTCCTAGCGCGAGATCGTTATCGGCCACGTAAGAAGCCCGGTAGGGATATCCGTCTGCCGGCCGCGGCTTGGCCGTGTGATCGTCGGGAAGCCACATGCAGATGAAATGAGGCAGCGGAACTTTACCACTCAGATAGCGCGAGTCGAACTCGCGCTTGAACTGCTGAAATCGGTATTGGTCAGGAATCGACGTATTGAACGTTGCGTAATCGCGGGACGTGTTTTTGAATAAGGGTTCCGGCATCGGCACGTTGACGGACTCGCGAATGCCGGTCGGCTCCATTCCGCCCTCTTCGTCATATCCTGCAAGCTCCAGGCCCTCGCCATAGTCGCGGAAGGTTATTCCGTGGAGAGCCAGGTGTTCCCAGAGCGAGCCGGCTTCGAGGTAGTCCTCGGGCATGGGAGAAGTGCTTCCAATTTCAAGCCGTCCAGGCGCGCTCTCGTCCGGCTCGGAAGCAAATTGGCCGCCGTAAGCGGCGGGCCAGGCTGATTCGAATTCAGTGTTGGGATAGTTTCCAACCAGCCAGTGGTGTCCATCCACGGAGACGTCGGAATCAACGTAATAGTTGTCGCTCACGCCGAAGCGCTCGGCCAGCGCGTGCTCGTTGGGCGTCACATGCACGTCTTCGTAAGTGGACTCACCCTTTCGGCTGACGGTGGCGTTGTCGCCATAATACGCGAGCGCCGGATCACCGTTTACCCCGTCGCCGGCCACGGTTTTGAGATCGCCAAGTATCTGATCGAACGTGCGGTTTTCCTTGATAATAAAAACCACGTAGCGGATTTTTGGGCTCGGTTGGCCGCTACCTAGCGAGGCCGGGATCGGAAAGTCCGCGGCACGCGCGGGCTCTTCCTTGGGAAGGAATCCGTTATTGCTCAGAACCTGCCGCGTCATCTCGCCCAGATCCGCCGTGTTCGGCGCGGGCATGATCGAGATGACACCGTCAGTAATATCGCCAATGTAATCGCCCGCCGGACCTTCGTGAAAATTCGGCCCACCATTCGGCCCGGCGCCGAATCCTTTGGCATTTTCCACGTAGAGTGTTTTCCCGTCCGGACTCACCGCAACGCGCGCCGGGAACCAGCCTGTCGGGATGTAGCCCAGGACTTGCTCCTGCTGCGTGCCGATGACAGCCAGCGCGTTGATGCCAGCACAAGCAACATACAGGCGGCTGCCATCGGGGCTGAGCGCCAGCCCGAACGGGAGCAGGCCCCGAAGTCCGCGAATGCTGGGTGCTGGCTGCAAAACTACAGTCCTTTCCAGTTTCCCGCTATGAGCGTCCAGAATGCTGATGCTGTCCTGGGCGGAATTGCTCACGTAGACTTTGTCTTTGCTCGCGACGAGCGCGCCAGGACTCGAGCCGCCGACTGACTTCGGCCCAACCGGAATCCCAGTGCGGACTTTTGCCGTCACCTTCGGATCGGCAGGATCTCGAACGTCAAGCACGTAAACGGAATTCGACTGAATAACGTTTGGGCTTCCCAACCCAGGAATCTTCTTGCCATCGACGACTGTACCCTTTTCGGCTTGCTCCGACGGAAAACCAAAAGGTGGAAAAACGAGGCCCGTGTGAAGCGAGTCTTTAGGGTTGTATCCCGGCACCAGCGAATAATGAAACATGCCGACGTTTGAGACGTAGGCCGTTTTGCCATCGGGTGAAAGCACCAAACCGAAGGGAAGCCGGCCAACTGAAACGCTGGCAATCATGCGGCGGGAAACTGTGTTAAATACGACCATACGAAAATGAGCGAGGTCGAGGGCATAAAGGTACTTGGCGTTGGGAGAAAGCTTCAAGTCACCTGCCAGGCTGAAACGATAATCACGGCCTTGGAAGCTGCCGTTCAGGTTAAGCGAGCCCTGATCCTGCCCCGTTCGGAGGTCAAAAATCCCAATCCGGCCGTTGTTGCCTTCGGAAAGATAGAGCGTGCGATTGTTTTGTCTGATGGCAATGCCCAGATAGACGCTCTTGGGGTCGGTGTCAGAGTTTTTGGGTGGATATCCAGGCGGAATCTGACGAACGGTTGGCTCTGAATTCGCAAGTTCGGTGATGATGGAAACCGAGAACGGCCAGGTCCCGTTGTTGGAAGTGACCAGAGTCTTGCCATCCGGACTTAGGGCCAACCCGTACGGATGCGGTTCAACGTGAACCTGTACGCCCAGCGGAGTGATCAAGCGGCCGTTAGGGAGCACAGACTCCCCTCCAGGAACGATCTCGGTTGGCCTGTTACCTGCCGGAGCCGTAAGCACGGCCACGCTGGCAGGACGCCGCCCACATCCGGTAAATAAAAACGCCAAAAGAAGAACGGCTGTTGTGGCCGAACGTCCGATTGATGGCTTGTCTAGTTGCATCGCCCGTTAGAAGTTAATGCGTGCTCCGATCTGCCGGGGAACCCGATCTTTCGCGACTCGCTCTGGCTCTTGAACCGGTCCACGTTCGGGTCGGTGGTCGGGCCGCCGAAGTCAACTTTGGTCACGCTATTGAACCATAGGTCTAGGATGTTCCGCAATGCCAAACTCTGGCTGACGCGCCGATGAACAAGACCGAGAGTTTTTTCAGGCACACCGCCCTGTCCCGCAGATTTGGCAAAGGTTTGCAGCGCCTCCACCGCGCCCGGAATGATCATTGGTGGGTGTTTCATTCTAGCTTGCATGACGGTCAATCTCCTTTTCTGATGTGGCTGAATTTTGGTTCCTCACTGCTATGTCGAATTGCGCGGGCGAAATGTGACAGCGGGTTAAGCGGTGTAAACCACGAATGCGTCGATAACAATGCCGGCGCGATTCCGGTTCACAATGCGAAGCGTGTGGCGTCCAGACTTCAAGCCGTGCGCGCTGTACACCACCACACGGGAGAAGCGGGGAAAGTCTTCCTGGCACAGGTCCACATTTCGCTGGAAGCTGCCGTCAAGGTAGATGTCACAGTTTCCCAGGGAGGGGTCTTTCTCCGTGATAGTGTCGATGGCCGTACCCGTAAAGGTGAAGTCGAGAAAAGCGTTCGGTGAGTCCGTGAAATGAACGTCATCGTCGTAGTCGGAGAAACCGCGATGGCGGATGCTCCGCCAATCTCCGTGATAGACGATGCGCGGATCATCGTCGTTCACCAGAACCGAAAGCGGCAGGGTCGAGGTTTTCACTAGGAGCGGGATCTCCCAGATCTTGTAGAGACCCTCCGGAACGTCCTGAAACGGGCAGCCCGCTGTAAACAGCGCCAGGTGTATTTCGGCGCCAACGCGTTCTTGAAATCTAGCGCAGAGGCTGGGTCCGTACATGTGAGCGCCATGGATGAAGCGATCGCTGTGAGAATCGATGAGCGTCCACGGTCCCCACGGGTGAGGAGCTTGGTAAAACTCGTAAATCATTTCCGCCGGAGCAAACCATTTCTGCAGTTTCGGCGTGTTGTACCACACTGTCATCAGATAAACGCCAAGCGGGCGGATGAGACAGGGTGGCGTTTGCCCGCAGCGTGCGGGTTTGCTCAGGATTGGAACGGCTTTAGCTATTTGTCCAGACCAATTTTCCGCACGTCCACCGTCACTTCCCGCATAGTACGTCCAATCGGAGGTATTCAAGCTCGAAAGCTTGTGTCGTCTCACTCGCCCGATAATGTAGTCATCGCCGTCGTTCCAAAAGCCGTTAGAGGATATGGCATAGACATATTGGTCGGCTGCGTCCTGCACCACCTGGCCGCCGTTTTCTCCGTAATGCACAAAGAAAGGCGCTCCGAACCTCCTGCCCGGCCACATCGGGCGCCTGTAGTTTTCGGCCGCGCTGCGCGTCCAAGTGATTCCCCGATCCGTTGACTTGATGAGGCTCGAATTGAAGGCCGTTTGGCGCATCAGTGGATCGCCGCTTTCGTTTCCGTAAACGTTTCTTGATACGAACGAATAGAACACGGAGTCGATGCATTCCTGCCCGCAAGCCTTCCACGTGGCACCGTCCGCACCTCTTTCGCCGGCTGCGCCGTATTCGTCCATCGTGTTGACCATTTCGCCGCGGAGGCTTCCGAGCCTGGCTCCGCTCAACCTATTGAAGGCCAGGTTCCTGGGCTTAGTCCCGAATCCCCGTCCGTCGCAATTGAAGGCATATAGGTTTCCGTCATCGGCCCAAAACGGATCCCAAGTGTCTCCGTTTGATCGATCCCACTTATGAACATTGGCCAGATCCAGGAATATACTCTTGATCCGTTCCGTACTGCCGTTCCTCTGTCGGCCGTAAGCGTCCGGAGGTTTGCCTGGCAGGTTTGCTAAGACGCTGGACAGGGGAAGGATGCCAAGCGCTCTTATCAGATCCCGCCGGCGGTACGGATGCGTCATGAATGCCCTCGCAGTTTGGAAGTTCAAATCCTACTCAATCACGTCGAGCGTTAGCCCACCGTGCCGCGGAAAGTGGGAAGGATTAGCCGACAGGCAGAAATTACGCCGGAAAGTAGCTTCGTATTCACAACATCGCATGGAGCCAAGGGAGTCATGTGCGCCTGTCGGCAAAGAAGTGAAATAAATGCCATAACCTTGCGCAAAAGACGCGTGCGGGCCGGCATGCAGTGCGCGGGCACCGGCAGCAACCCACGATTGGCAAGCGGCTGATCTTTCAATAGCTTGCGAGCAGGTCCACCGTTTGGCACAAGCGCCAGGCGCCTTTTGGCCTTCTATTTGCACGAGCTGCTGCCGGATCCACAAAACAGGGAGGTGTGCCATCTACAGCATCCAGCTCTTTACGGTTCTCATTCTTACGACGGCGCTGGTTGCGAGCGTATTGTTCTCGGTGGGCGTGGGATTCGTCGCGCTTTCGTACCTCACGCATCGTGTTGAGCTTGCCGTTCAGAGTGGTTGGCGGGCTCACCCTGCCGTTAAGACTGGGTTGCGTTCATGACTCCAGGCGTCCTGCAGGTGTGCCGGCGAAGCGTGGCCCGCGAGATTTGGAGAGTACAGCAGATGTCTTCGGCTGAAGTGCCTGAAGCCGCGCGTGCTGCGATCTGCTGGCGCAGTTCTGCTTCCCGTTGGGTGAGGCTCAGGTAGAAGCGTTCGAGCTGGAGGGTTGCAGCCGCCCAACTCCATCCCTGGGCCTCCCGGCGCGCGCGCTGCCGCATGGTTTCGCAGTGGCTCGGGTCACCAAGCAGTTTCTGAATTCGAGCGATCGCCGTGGAAAGATCGCCGGGCAAATAGAGGTGCCCCGTCACGCCGTCCTGGACCACGTCGGTGATGCCGCCCGCCTGCACCGCCACTACCGGGCATCCGGCGGCCATCGCCTCGAGCAAAACAAGTCCCAGCGTCTCCGTGCGCGAAGGCATAAAAAAGACGTCGGCGGAGGCAAAAGCCGCAGCGAGTTCCTCACCTTTCAGGAAGCCGGTAAAACAGGTAGGAGTGCCGGCAAAATGCTCTTCGAGCTTGCGGCGATGCGGACCATCGCCGACGAGCGCCAGGCGAAGACTCGAGCTGGCAGCAAAGAGCCGCCGGCACTTTTCGATCTCTTTTTCGGCCGAAAGGCGCCCAACGTACAAAAGTAAGTTGTCGTCGGGATGTCCCTGCGTCAGCCGTGCCCGCATTTCCCGCGATGCGCGCTGCGGATGGAATTGATCCGTATCCACACCCCGCTGCCAGAGCTCCACGCGCTCGACGCCGCGCCTGCGCAACTCAGCTTGCATCCACTGTGACGTGGCCAGAGTGACGTCAGCGCGATTATACGCTGCCTTCACGCCCCACCAAGCCAGCGGTTCCAGTTTGCCGAGGCCATAATAATGCAGCCACTTCGGCAGTTGGCAGTGGTAGGAGACCAAGAGCGGGACGCGGAGCCGCGAACTATAGTGAAACGCGGACGCGCCGAGACACGCTGGGTGAGCCGCGTGAAGCAGGTCAGGCTGGAATGCTGCCAGCGCCCGCCCGATCGATGGACGGGGTATGGCCAGCTTCAGGTGCGGATAAAGTGGAAACGGGAAACACGGCACGCCGTGGATTTTGGCGCCTTCGAATTCCACGAGCCCGCCCTGCGGAGCGATCACCAGCATCTCATGCCCCAGCATGCGCAGGTTGCGGATGGTGTGGCACAGGCGCGTGACGGTTCCGTCAATGCTGGGCAGAAAGGTCTCAGTGAAAAGGGCAATGCGCAAGGGGCGTGTGGGGCTGGGACTTTGCAATCCTTCGGATGACTCAGGAACTTTCCCGATCAATCCCTACCTCCGCCACGCTACCGTCGGCAGAATTTGCGCTTCATCCACTCGGTCGCGATACTGGACGGCGACTCGCAAGAGCGAATCGAGCAGCGCTTCGGAAAGGCAGTGCGGTTTTAGCCCCAGCTTGCGAAGCTCCGTGTTTGTTGCTTGATAGTGATGCTCTTCAAGCTCGACTCGCGGATTTTCGATGTGGTCAATTTCGACGTCAAGACCCAGTTCGGTTCCCGCTTGCTGCACCTTCAGCGCGAGATCGAGAACGCTGAACTGTTCCGTGAACTGATTGAACACGCGGAACTCGCCCGGAGATGCAGCATTCGCAATGGCCAGCTCAACGCAAGCCACGGTATCCCGAATGTCCAGGAAGCCGCGCGTTTGTCCCCCTTTCCCATACACGGTCAGAGGATGTCCTATGGCTGCCTGGACGCAGAAGCGGTTCAATGCCGTGCCGAATATTTCGTCATAGTCCAGGCGATTGATCAGAACTTCGTCCCGCGCCGTCTCGTCCGTGATGACGCCATAGACCACGCCCTGGTTTAGGTCGGTCGCGCGTAGCTCCCAGATTTTGCAAGCAAAATGAATGTTGTGACTGTCGTGCACCTTGCTGAGGTGATAAAAGGAGCCCGGTTGCTTGGGAAACGGCAAGCGATCTTCCCGCCCGTTGTGGCGAACGGTCAAGTAGCCTTCTTCGATGTCGATATTGGGCGTGCCGTATTCGCCCATCGTTCCCAGCTTGACGAGGTGACAGCCGCTCGAAACCTCATGAATGGCGTAGAGCAAATTCAGCGTGCCCACCAGATTGTTCACTTGAGTCAGTACGGCGTGATTGCGATCGACCATGGAAAACGGCGCAGACCGCTGCTCGCCGAAATGCACCACGGCGTCCGGCTTAAATTCAGCAAGCACGCTCCTTGTGAACTCGTAATCGGTGATGTCACCAATGCGCAGCTCGAGCTCCCGGCCGGTCAGCTCTTTCCAGCGGGTGACGCGTTTGTGGATGGGAGCAATCGGCGTGAGCGTATCAATACCCAGTGTCTGGTCCCAGTGCCGGCGCACGAGGCTGTCGACAATTCCAACGTCGTAGCCACGAGCAGACAAATGTAGGGCAGTGGCCCAGCCGCAATACCCGTCGCCTCCAATCACCAATACTTTCACGGAGTTCCTTCCTGGAAACTTACCGCTTCGCTTTGGTATCCAGCCCGCGTGGGCCACGTAGCGAGATCGTTGTCTTGCAACAGGCTGAGGAACCGCCGAAGCAACGGTCGCACCGGATTACCTCCCATCGCCGCGAGTGCGCCGAAGATTGGACGAAGCCAGAGCGGCATCCCGGCGCTCCAATAAAAAGACAATGGATGCCAACTATATCCTTCCAGGTCAACGAAGATCCGGTCTGCGAAATGGCGATACCCGTAAGGATACTCAGGATAATGGCGCGAAACGTCGGCAACGATCTGCAGCTCGCGGAAACAAACAGGCTCCTCGCACACCGGCAGCAAGAGAACGTCGTTTTCCCGCTTTTCGCGAATGCATGCTACAAATTCGCCCCAGCTTTCCGCCCGGCTCAAGTTCAGGATCCCATTGGGCCGTCCGCCATGCCGGTCTCCGCCGCCGACGATCGGAAGATCGTACTCGCCGGCCAGGCGCAGGACGTCCTGGTTTTCTCGCCATGGGCGGATCCCACCCAGCTCCAGAGCATGAATCAGCCGCCCATACTTTGATAGAAACTTCCGCACGGAAGCCCGGTGGCGCGTCACGCCGAGGCGGCCAAAATCAAAGTACGGATGATTCAAAATCAGCAGCGCATCCGGCGAACTTCTGAGAACGGTGAGAAGATCGGTAAGCCGATTTTCATCCGGCTGGGCTGTGTACCGCGCGAGCTCATTCACAATCCCTTGGGACTGAGACGGGGGAAGGTTATGCACGCCCAGGTGAAACACATTCTCCTCGAACGGCACTGACCATTCCAGCGAAATCGGAATGCAGGCAGCATCGGGTTTTTGCCGCAAAGCGAGCGGGGCGGCAATCGTGTCGTGATCTGTGATGGAAACGAGCGGAGCTAGATCGAGCTTTTGCTCGATCTGCGACCTCTCGGAGGCGAGCACCGTAGCAGGCAGAACGGGCGGCGTCCAATAGATGCGCCGAAAATCTATGGCGGTCCCGGTCCGGCTCTTGTACCGCTTGAGCTGCGACGCAATCACGCGGTTCAGGCCTGGAATTCGGTCGATGTAGGCTGGAATAAAATCCGCACTTTCCTTGGAATGGCAAGTATGACTATGGAGCGAAACGGCCGTGCGAAATTCCCCCATCCGCTCCCGGGCATCCTTCAATCTCCAGACTCGCGTTTGAGCTTGGCTCAATTAGTCACCTCCATGAGGACGATCCGGACGGTTTTGTCGCCTTTCCTGGGATGAGCATACTATGGCTCGGAACGCGCGACTTTCCGCAAGCAGGGCAGATGAACGGTGCGCCCAAGGGAAGCAGCCATCGTTAGCAGATCGTTGCGTCGAGCCGCGGAGTGTTCCTACCCTATGTTTTGGCTGTCAGCGCAGTCCCCGAACCAGTTGCAGCCTGGCGTAGATCTGTCGGCGATTTCATAACCAGCGCACAAAACGTGTCACCGGGCTTGGGGGTCTGGTTGGAAACTGGCGATGGAAAGAATGCGGTTGCGATCGCTTCGGTTGCGCATGTTGCGGAGGCTACCTGCTGCGGATCGCAAGAGCCCGACAAGGTCCCCCACAGTTACTTGACGCCGCTCCTCGCCCAGATCTTACCGTACTTGCAGCATTCACGCTGGCGGACAAAGAGCGAACGGTTCCTTTATCCTCCATTCTCCCAGCTACAGGATCTGGAAGCCACAACATATCACAATACGTATCTGAACCCAACACGATATGTCCGGTAACTCGTCAGGGCCTTCTTGCGGGGACGCTGCCAAACCACGGGCTCGTGACTCCGGCAGACCGGCCCCTTGCTCCGTTGCGCCGAAAGTTCTCATTGGTCAAACTCGCGATTGCGGAAGCTGAAAAGTGATAGATTGAATCTTTGCCTAATTGGTTCGGATTCGGTTTTCATCCTGATAGGGAGGTTCGATCGGTGAAACCGTTCGCTTGGCTGATTGCGGTATTAACGTGCGCGGGTTTGGCCTTGCAGCCCACTTCGGTTCACGCCCAGACAAAGAATGAGGCGCCTCGAAACCGGCGTGTGGCCGGAAACCTCGAAGCATTCAAGCCTGGGCAGGTGACGACCAAGGGCATGGTGACCGTCGAGGGCGAGCCCATCAATTACGACACTTATGCCGGGACGCTCATCGTTCATTCAAAAGGCTGGAACCAGAATTCCGCGAATACAGCACAATGCCCCACGTTGCCGCGGGGGGAAGCCAGCATGTTCTACGTTGCCTACTTCAAATCCGGCGAGAAGAGTGAGGACCGCCCGCTGACTTTTCTTTACAATGGCGGGCCGGGCTCTTCGAGCTTGTGGCTGCACATGGGCGCGTTTGGACCAAGGCGAGTGATCACCGCCGACCACACTCAAACGGCCCCGGCGCCTTATTCCGTGGCCAACAACGACTACAGTTTGCTCGATGTGAGTGATCTCGTCTTCGTGGATGCGCCAGGCACCGGCTTCAGCCGCATCAGTGGCAAGGACGCGACGAAAGCCTTCTACGGCGTTGACCAGGATGCTTACGCCTTCGCTGAGTTCATCAGGCAGTTCCTTTCGAAATACGGCCGATGGAATTCGCCCAAGTACTTATTTGGCGAAAGCTACGGCACAACCCGTTCCGCCGCGCTGGCCAACGTTCTCATAACCGGACGCGATATTGATTTGAACGGCGTGATACTCTTGTCGCAGATCCTGAATTTTGATTTGAGCGTGGACGATCCTCAATATAATCCCGGCATCGATTTGCCTTACGAATTGGCCCTGCCCACTTACGCTGCGACGGCTTGGTATCACCATGTGCTCCCGAATGCTCCCCAGAATCTCGATCCTTTGCTCACGGAGGTCGAGCGCTTCGCCATGGGCGATTACGCGCAGGCACTCGCTGAAGGTTCCGCTTTGCCCGCGGCGCAGCGGGACGCGATCGCCGCTAAGCTTCACCAATACACAGGCCTGCCGGTGGCTTACATTGAGAAAGCGAACTTGCGCATCAACGGGGGCGAATTCGAGAAAACGCTTCAAGGCGCCGAGGACATGACCACCGGCCGGCTCGATACCCGTTTTTCCGGGCCAACGCTCGATCCGCTGAGCGAAGAGGCGCAGTATGATCCGCAGGACGCGGCCATCAGCTCCGCATATGTTGCCGCGTTCAACGATTACGTTCGGAAGGTATTGAAATATGGCGAAGGACAGACGTACAAACCGGAGATTAACCTTTGGATGGCCTGGAACTACTTGCACCAGCCGCCCGGCGCCCATCAGCCGGTGCCGCAAGCGACGAACGTCATGCCGGATCTGGCAAACGCGATAAAGCAGGAGCCTGATCTCAGGGTCATGCTAAATTCCGGCTATTTTGACCTTGCCACGCCCTTCTATGAAGGCATCTATGAAATGAACCATCTCCCGATTCCCGCCAACCTGCGCGGCCACATTGAGATCAAGCACTACGAATCCGGCCACATGGTCTATGTTCACGAGCCCGCTCTCAAAGCCTTGCACGATAATGTGGCGGCGTTCATCCGAGCTACGGACAACCCCAAGGCTCAGTGATTCCGTCTGTTCCCGCTTGCACTGGTGGGGAAGTTATCCGGTCGCGGCAAAACCAGCATGAGCGTGCTTCCAGCAGCCTACTTCAGGCGGTTCAGAATCTTGCCGACGCGCACCCCAATCTTTGGATTCTGCCTGGTGCCGGCAATCTGGATTGGAACCACGGTGCCCGCTCCGTTCCCCTCAAACAAAGGATCGAGCGGACGGAGCAAGAGAGACTTCAAGCCTGTGGTGGTTTGGGAAAGCTTTGCTTTCAGCCGCAGCGAGCCGAGGAAGTTGAGGTTTTCGTCACGCAACCCATACGTGCCGTGGAGTTCGATGGTGGCTCCCGGCACTGCGAATGAAAGGGTGGGAAACGACACGGTGGCGTCCGATAGCGCGAAATTACCTCTCAGGTCCAGAAACACTGGCGCTTCCTTTGCCTCATCCTGATTTCCTTCGCCTCGCTGGCTCAATCGAACGATTTTCTGCTCAATGACCGGATTGGCAAAGCTTCCTGACCGAATGACGAACAAACCGTTCAGCCGCAGGCGCTGGGTAACGGCTGTTGGGCCTGGAGTGAGATCAAGCCGCGTATAGACGGTCGCCTTCCCAAGGAGTGGAGGCGAACCGTTCTTGACGGCAAGTAGCAGGAGATCGCGAAGGTCAGCATCGCCTGCTGTCAAAACGAGATCGATTGTCTTTCCTTTCGTTTCCGTTGTCCGAATCACGCTGCCGGTAGCCAGAAATTTGGACTTACCCAGGACAGCCGAGACGGAAGAGAGCCGGGTGTCTCCATTCATGCCGTCCACGATGATGTTGAAGCGAGTGAGCAGAGGAAGGCGATGGGTGCTCAGGTCAAGCCCAAAATCTGGCGTATCGGTTTCTCCGTCTACGGTGATCAGGTTCAGCCTGCCGGCAAATTGGCCTTTCGAGGAGAGCGTTCCGCAGAGCCCGCGTATCGAGGAGAGATCGCCGTTCCGAAAAGAGTATGTGCCTGTGACGGGCGTCCGGCCCGGGTCGTCGGGATTCCAGGGACCAAAGTCTCCTTTCGTTTTAATCCGGCCCACGGGTTTCGGATTCGTCAGAATCGCATGGAATGTCATCGCCTTGTGCTTTCCAACCGAACGTAGCCGCAGCCGGGAAATTGCAAAAACAAGAGGTGGGTTTTGCGGTTTCCGGGAAAAAACCGTCAACACGGCGCCATTGGCTGAGACATTCTGGAAGTAAAGCGGAGGAAGGTGGTGTGGTTTGTGTCGCTTCCTCTCACTTGCAGGCCGTGGCCCGGCTGGTCCTGGCAGGATATTGATCCTAAGACCGGAAAAGCGTACGAAGCGGAGATGGGCGGGATGGCGGAACAGGCCCAGCCAGGTTAAATAAATAGAAAACCGCTTGATGGAGACGAGCGGCGGGCCGCCGGGATGGTCTGTGGATTCGAGCGTCAGCCCGCCTCCGGTCACAGTGGGATGTGGAAATAACGACACTTGAAAGTCGCTGAGGTGAACATTGGCGTGGTAATGTTCAGAGATCGCCTTCACCACCCAGTGGCGGCTTAAGGGAGAGACAAAAGCCAGGAGCAGCGCCAAGGCAACGATGGTCCCGCTGGCGCTCAATCCGCCAATGATCAGCCACTTTCGCATTCGCGAACCTGGACGAGCTGCCATGGCACACTCTCATTATCTGCTGTTGTTAAGACGCCCGTAAAGCTTCAGCCTGAATTCCTCAACCAGGTTGTTACCGGCTTCGCTCAGCAGAAATCATGGAACATCTGCAACGGTGACCGCCGGCTGAAGCGTTGTGCAGCATCGAACACCTCTTGAAGACCTTCTCGCCCGAATGGCTCTCCATCGATCATCTCTCTCCATTCTTCCCCTTTCGTCAGTGTTGATAGTGCACCAACTGCGTGAGCTGAATGAGATTGCCGCAGGTGTCGTTCAGCACCGCAATGGTAGAGGCGGTCACGTCCGTGGGCGGCATGGTGAACTGGGCGCCGCGGGCTTTCATCTTTTCGTAATCGCCCCTGACGTCGCCGGTGAAGAACATGGCCGCGGGCTGGCTCTGTTGAAACAATGCCTGCTGATACGCTTTGGCCGCAGGGTTGCCGTTAAGCGCCAACTGGAGCTCGGCGCCGTTCGGCTCCTCCGGCGAGGCTACGGTGAGCCAGCGAAATGAGCCTTGGCTGAAATCGGCCTTCTTCACAAAGCCCAGTACTTCGGTATAGAAGCGCAGGGCCTTCTCCTGGTCGTCTACGTATACGCTGGTCAATTTGATTTTCATTTCATTGCTCCTTCCGCGTGTTCGCGGCCTCGGCCGCGGCGTCCTTCAGGGGCCCGGCGTCCAGTCGGCACGGACGCCACTGCGCTTCATGTCCACGCGAGATATGGCTGGCGCGCTGGAGCACCTTCAGGTGCTTGGAGACCGCTGGCATCGACATGGGGAAGGGCTTCGCGAGTTCGGTCACTGAAGTCTCGCCGAGCGCGAGCCGTGCCAGGATGGCGCGACGCGTGGGGTCGGCGAGTACGCTGAAGGTGGAGCTAAGTTGAACAAGACGTACTCGAACCCACGCCCGGCTTGCGTCTCGCTTTTGTGATTGCGCGCCGAGTCTCCGCAAGCCAGGACGAACTCATTCGTCATAGCGTGGCGCTATCGTACCCTCAGGGTTTTTGGCAAGCAGAACTGACTTCCGGCAGCCAAATCCTTCCTGACGCTTGCGAGATGGCGACTCTGAAGACAGGCTGCTGGCCCGCCGGCTGGGATGCGGCCGGGCTCCTGTGCAGTTAAAGCGGTCGCACCTGCCTGATTTGCGTATTGATGGTTACGCTGGAAACGATGGAGGCGCGGGTGAGAATCGAACTCACGCATAAAGGTTTTGCAGACCTCTCCCTTACCACTTGGGTACCGCGCCGGGAAAAGCAGCGTCTGAATGAACCAAGTTTTGGAGCGGGAAACGGGATTCGAACCCGCGACTTCGACCTTGGCAAGGTCGCACTCTACCACTGAGTTATTCCCGCCCGAAGATCGCCATTTCTACTTTCCAGGTGATTATAGAAATGGCCTCCAAGGGTTGTCAAGGCACCCCGGCCATTCGGTTCTTAGATCGGACTGATGAAAAGCTCGCAAGGAGTACGTTAGTCTCCAGGTTGCATCCCGCTCGGCGGCGACCGTGTTCTGAGCAGATCAGGATGCACCCATCCACCGTGTTGTCGGTGAAATCAACCCACCGTCCAACGCTTGCATTCTGCCGCGCTCGGGTGTAAGAAAGAGGTGTGGAAAGAGACGTTACTCCACCGGGCACATACTTGATCACACTAATGCACACCGCTCGTGCGGTGCGATGCCATCGGCCGCGTTCATAAGGACGCTACCGACGAGTCAAGAAGCCCAGGAGGACGGGGAACCGGAGGCGGCTACCCCGTCCTCGTTTTC
>JASHON010000052.1 GCA_030041095.1 Terriglobia bacterium | reverse complement strand
GTCTTCAACCATCGGCACAGGCGGTGCAAGTCCGCCGTGAAGCTGCCGAAGGTCTGGACAGGGCGGGGATCGCGTCCGACCGGCACGGCCACATAGTGCTCCGCACTCCCTACGTCGATACCCGCCGCGTGGGGATGCATCGGTTCCAGCCCTGCCGTCCAATCTACTTTCTGGGACCGCTTCTTTCTCGATTTCCGTAGCTTGGGCATATACTATCCTCCCGTGTAAGATGGGACGCGGCTCGGCCCGGTGGCGGGACAATAGAGAACTCTCTGCAACGGGGTCGAGCCCGCCGCTTACGCCGCAGGCTGCCACCAAATGATTGGCCGCTAAAGCACCGGAACCAAGCTCAGGAACGGGCACGAAGGCGCCAACGAAGCATCGGTCATAGCTTGCCGAGGCACGTCCTCACCAGCATCGCACGGCCCAACCACGACAGCCAAGATCGAGGGGAGTTTATGCTCAAGATTGGCAGCCCAAGCTGTGGGCGCTCAGGATGACATTCGCTGAGGGCGTTTTTCAGTATCCTGCTCTATCTCGCAGATGGAACAGGTTGGAGGTGAAGATGGAAGGGAGGAAACAAATTCTTATTGGAGACAACGACGAAGACCTGCTCATGCGGCTTCAGGTGCTGCTTGAGAACCAGGGCTACGCAACCACCATTGCCTGGGGCGGGCATGAACTGGTCAAGGAGCTCCAGTCTGAGCGCTTTGATTTGATACTGTTGGGCGATTATCTGCCAGACATCACGAGCGGTGAACTCTGGCAAAATTTGAGGCGGCACGCCACGAGTGCATCCATCGCACTCCTCGAGACCCGAGAGCCGGTCAAGGAGATGGCAAGCCGGTACTTGGGCGCCGGGGGCCAGTGTGTGCTGGAGAGATCATCCCCTTACAAGATCGTAGAGACGGTTTGTGCCTGCCTCAACCGACGAAAGAATCAACCGTTCGACCGGGCTACCGCAGCGGGGAGGACGCAGGAAAACGCCAACGCTGCTGCAGGAACAACCTAGACTTTCGCTCGATAGGGAGCGAAGCCGGAGGTTGGAACTATCGCTTTCCAGCAAGGCTTGCCGCCGGCCAGCTTCAGCAGGCTGCGAAAAAACTCGGCGGCGCCGCTAATGGTGCGCCGGCATCTTGCCGGCCTCCGTTGAATTGAAGAGAGTTGCCGGCTGGAAGCCGGCGCTACGTCAACTCCCCAAAAGACTTTTTCAGCGTCCTGTCAGATAACCGGCTTCATCCAACCCGTTCATTAACATATGGAAGTAGATCAACCCGCCGTAGGGCTTCCACCGTTTAAGTAAGCGTCGCGCATGGGTGGCATCCAGAGGTTTGCGCAGATGTAGCCAGCGCATGAGGCCGTTGCGTGCTCCCTGGTCGTCTACAGGAAAGATGTGCCAGCGTCCCATACCCCGCAGCAGAGTATACTCGGCAGTCCAGGGTCCGACGCCGCGAAGCTCCATCAGCCGTCGCAGCGCCTCCTCGTCACTCGCTTTCTGGAGGCTTTCCAGATCGAGCAGGCCTTCCGCAATCGCACGGCTTATTTCAATCATGGCTCGGGCCTTCTGATAATTGAAACCAAGCTCACGTAGATTCTCAGGCTTGAGGCCTGCAAGCTCCTGAGGGCGTGGAAAGGCGTAGCCCACCGTCTTGCCCTTGCGGACGGCAAGACCAAAGCTTTTGGCAAGCCGGTTCAGCAGTTGAATGCCCAGCGACAGGCTGATTTGCTGGCAGGCAATCCCGTTAATCAGGCCTTCGAAAACCGAGTAGAATTGCGGCGGCTTCATCCCACGAAACCGCCCGGCAAGCCGTCCGAGCTTTTCCTCGCGCTCAGCCAGGCGATAAAAATCGCCGAGATCCGCGCGCATCCCGAGGGCATTTGCAACCGCTTCCCTGATAACTTTCTTTTCGCTCGGGTCCCCTCGCGCTCCTTCCATCGTGACGACCCATGTGTCCGCGTGTTTTGCGCTCTTGCTAACGGAGACTTCAAGTGGATCGTCGTTGAGCACAACCACCCGCCGGTAAACAGCTCCATCCCATCGATCGATCAGGTTCTCCGGCCGGCGCCGCAAGGCCCACGCCGTCAGGTCAAGCCGGAAAGGAGGCAACGGGCGAAGTGAGAATACGGTTTCACGCGTCATAGACTGACTCTGAAGGCGATGGACAGCAGCCCGGCAAACACCAGCCCATGCGCTAATCGGGTCCAAAGCCTGCCGGAAGCTATCCCCGAGAACGCGCTGCCCTGTCTTCCTCCCACGTGGCGCTATTCTCGGTGATGATTAAGACTCGATCGATGGGAAGATCCTTGAAAATTTGACGAGTACCGCTGGGCCAGGCGACCGTGAGCGTTTCTGTTTCTCTCTCTTGCCCCAGGCCGAACCACGCGTCCGCGGCGCTGCAGGAAAGGTATGAGCCTTGCAAGCCGTACTCGCGGTAGTACCGTTTCGCGCCGGCTTTAAGCCAGAGCTTGGCGCCAATTCCCTGCCGATTACTGCGAGTGCCTCGTAACCGGATTGCGAGCCAGTGGTTGCGATTGCCGCCGTCGTTTCGAAGCAACATGGGCCGCCCGTGGTTCGTGGTGACGATCATATCCAAGTCGCCATCGCGGTCGTAGTCGGCGAACGCCGCTCCGCGGCCAACAACGGGCCGTTCGAGCGCATCACCGGCGGCTCCGCACCGGGCGAGATCGAAATATCCGTCCGGCCATTTCGACCAGAATAGGAATGGCCGCTGCGCCACCAAGAGCTTTGGGTTCGCCGCGTTTTCCAATGACGACCCGTTGACGGCCAGAATATCGAGACGGCCATCGTTATCAAAATCGAAGAAAAATGTGCCCCATCCAGCGCATGACATCCCGATTGACCCGCAGCCGTACATATCTGCCGCATCTTCAAAATGTAACGGACCGTGGCCGCCTTGTTCCATCCAAAGATTCTGGTAGAGAGCATAGCCCTCACCGATCCAGTGAGTGTGGAACATATCGTTGTCGCCGTCGCCATCGAAATCGCCGATGGCCGCGGCCATGGTACTGCGATTGTCCACGATCCAGGAGGGAGCGCTGATATCCAGAAACCGGCTACGGCCCAGGTTCTGCCAGAGACGATTGGACGAGATATCGTTGGCGATAAAAAGGTCAGGATAGCCGTTGAAATTAAAGTCGGAGAAGTTCGCCACCAGCGTGCGACCCTCAGCGTCAGCCACGCCTAGCTCGGCCGCCACGTCGCTAAAGGTGCCGTCGTGGTTATTGTGGTAAAGGCGGTTTGGAACGGGAGAAAAGACCAGAGGATTAAGCGTGAAGGGGACATTCACGCCCGACCATCGGGTGGGAGGGGTCGCCGGAATTCCTTTTAAGTCGTAGTCAACGTAATTCGGAACGTAAAGGTCTAAATACCCATCGTTGTCATAATCAAACCACAGCGGCGTAGCCGCCCAGCGATGATTAGCGACCCCGGCCCGCTCGGTCACATCGCGAAAGGCGCCGTCACCATTATTATGGTAGAGCACTGACCGCCCGTAGTTGGTGACGTAGAGGTCTAAGAAGCCATCGTTATCGTAATCGCCCC
Organism: Terriglobia bacterium; assembly: GCA_030041095.1. Classification (GTDB taxonomy): domain Bacteria; phylum Acidobacteriota; class Terriglobia; order UBA7540; family UBA7540; genus JASHON01. Next base: position 14,501 of record JASHON010000052.1, on the reverse strand, counting down.
AGGCGGCGCCCATCCCGAAGCCACCGCGGTTGGCGACGCCGGCCCGCTCGGTCACATCGGTGAATGTGCCGTCGCCGTTGTTGTGGTAGAGACGACTGGCCAGCGAATGGGGTCCTGCCGCCTCACCCCACGCTCCAGGTTGGTTGACGAGATAGAGATCGGGAAAACCGTCGTTATCATAGTCTCCCCAGGCGACGCCGGAACCCATGTCTTCGGGAAGTTGATGCGTCCGCTCGCCCGAAGAGTGAACAAAATCGATCCCCGCTTGCCGCGTGACGTCCGTAAAAGAAATGTGCGGTAGCCCGGCAGGCAGTTTGCGAACCGCGCTATCGAAAACTTCCGATTTGTGCCCACCCTGGTTCCGCGAGCATCCGGTGGCAAAACCCGCCGCCGTGCCCAGTACGCAGCGAAATAGTTCCCGGCGATTCATTCCTTCGCTCGATAACCGGGCAAACTCGCGCGCTTCCCTTCTGGATCTCGAGCGCTCGCTGCGTTCCGCGCCCGCTCCTTTAGAGGGACCATAAGCTGATCAGAGGCCATATTGGCGACGGGCGTTTGAAGGCGCTGGCCAGGAAATGCCCAGTCCATCATGTACTGATTTGCTTTGCGATAACGCAATCGAGCCGTAATGGTGAGCGGACCCTCCGCGTTGCCCGGCACAACAAACCGATAGCTATACATGTCCGTGTAGCCGGGGAACACCACGCGTTTCGACTTTGCCCCGACGTAGTCCCATAAATCGTGGCGCACGATCGTCTCGCCTGCAGAATTGACTCCTATGCCTTTCAACACCCATGAGCCATCCTCGATATGATCCTGAGGCGTCAGTTCACCAGAGTGATAGACGACTCGCCCGGTGCGGTCGTGTACTTCCACTTCAACCCAAAGGCGGACCAGATCAAGCGGCCCCGACGGAACGCTCTGGCCCGCTTTGTTGTTTACGAGCATCACCCGAAATTGGAACGGCTTGCCTCGTGCCCCTTCGGGTTCGGATGCAAGCAGTTCAATCGGCATGACGGGGCCGGTGGGCCAGACGCTCGCGATTTCCGGGATCACCTTCTTCCCTTCAAGCCACTGGTTTACGCGCACGTCCTGGCGGCGCCAGTCCGGGGAGCGGAGCATTGCGGGCATAAATTGGTTTGCCGCAGCAAACCAGTGGTTGCGGTGCTTCAACCCCAGGCCGATCTTGAGGTCGTAAGGATCGCCTTGCGCCCGGCTGGCTGCCGTCCGGTAGTACATATGGCACTGCTGGCAGCGCAAGCGGTTGGCGGGATTCGGCGCTGTGTTCCATTTGCCCATCCGCCAGTCGTCATACTGATTCTGAAGCTGCACCCAGCCCACGTGGTTAATATTTTTATCGATGTATTGCTTGTGGCAGGAGGCGCACGATTCCGGACGTCGCACCAGCGACAGATCGTAGTCCCGGTCGTGTTGGCCGGCGTAAGCGCGAATCAGAAAATGGGTGAGCGCCACAGCATAACGATGGTCCCCGTCATACTCGAACAAGTAGGGCTTGGCAGGAGCAAAGACATAATTTCCGTTGCCTTGCACGTCCACACGGCGCATGGCGTGGCAGGCAGTACACGAAATACCCTCCCGGAAACCTGGAGCCTCAACTCCTGTGCTCGCGTCTTTGTAGCCGGATAGCAGTGAAACCGGATCGTGACACCCCGCACAGTAGCGCGCCGCCGGAACGCCATCGCTCTCGATCAAACCAGCCTGGACTTTTTGGAAAAGGACGTCCTCAGCAGCCCAACGGTGCGCACTGGCTCGCCATTCCTCATAGATGGACGTGTGGCAGCCCGATGCCCCGCAGGATTTCGAGTTGGCCATCAGCGCCGGCGGAACTGGTCTTCCGTTCGCCGTTGTGGCGAGGCTGGGACTGAACGGATTCTTCCCGTAGGGCAACTTATACTTCGCGGAAAACGTCTCTCCTCCAAAACCAGAGGTCTGTCGTAGGTAAGCGGCGCTCAGGGCGGCCAGGACGGCCGCGAGCACGCACGATGTGAGTCCGGCGCGCCGCCAAACCCAGCGCCGGCCCGGAGAGTAATCGGGCGGAGCGACCTGCGCATTATGGCCCGTGGCAGCCGGATTCCAGGCGTGTGGCCACATGTGGTAAATCAAAAGGGGCGTCGCCGCCACGCCGCTCCACAGATGCAATCGGTCCCAGAACTGCGCGACATCGAGTGAAAAAATCGCTTGTGCGCTCACCACCAAGCCGCTCACCAGGGTGGCAGCCATCGTCCAGAAGCCCGCGTAACCGGAGAGTTTTCGAAAGCTGCCTCCGGCGCGACGCGTCGCTAACCAGTGACTGCACTGCCAGAGCGTGAGCGGAACGACCAAAACGAGGCCTAATGCGGTGTGCATGATGACGGCGAATTCGGCAGGCACACTGAAAGGAGCAAGCCAGATCGCCAGCCCGGAGACTGCTACGAAGACGAGAACCCCACCTACCCAGCGAAAGCCTAATGCGCCTTTTTCACTTAGAAAGGCATGCCGAATAGGAAAGTGAAGTTCTCCTGGCTCGTCCATAGCTTGGCTCCCTCCTGATCCGCACGCCCGTCCTGCAAGCACATCGCTTGGATGACGACTTTAGATGGTCCTGCCAGCGCGCGTCAATGTGACAAAGAGACTATCGGGAGGGACAGACGACTTCGCGCCTTCAATTTCCCATTGAAGTGGGTGACCGTGCGCAGCCGAGCGGTTTGCCTGCACTCGTGCCACGGCGACCGCGTCAGATGTTCAGGCGCCACTGGCTTGGGGGCTGTTTGGGTTGTGGGCTGGCCAAAAAGCAGTTCTTCGACGAGGCTCTTCGTCAGCTTCGGCGGCGTTAGATAAGGCCCCGTCGCGTTGCTTGCGTCACAGCCTCAAGGCGGTTTCGGGTGTGAAGTTTAGTGTTTACGTGGTGGAGATGGTTGCGCAGCGTATGCGAGGTGATGTGTAACTGTAACGCAATGTTCTCCGGAGATTTCCCCTGGGCCAAGAGCCGGAGAATCCTGCGTTCCTGCCCCGAGAGCGACGACACAGGCGCCGGGCGCTCGGAATCGTCAGGCAACGCGACGATTCGCTGCGCGAGGTCCATCAGTTGCTGGGCGAGAGCTTCCCGGTTCTTCTTTTCTTCGATGTCACGCGCCAGGTGCACTACGAGCCGGCGGCCCGTTCGCTCATCGTGAAACGTCAGAATTGAAACGTTCACCCATACCCGACTTCCGTCACGAGTGACGGCTTCCATATCGTAGTCAGCGACCTTACGATCGTGCATCGCGCAATCGAGGACCGCACAGTGTTCTCCGCAGATGGATGTTCCGAGTCCATCCCGTCCCTGAAGCAGCGGAGCGCACGCCTTATCCAGAACCTCCGCGGCCTTGTGGCCAAAGAGCCTCTCAGCCGCCCGATTCCAGGAACAAATCTGATAGTGCTCATTCACCACGAATGCAGCATCAGCCGTGTGTTCCAAGAAGTCAAATAGCTCCCGTTCGAGCACACTGTTCTCCAGTCACAATTATCCCCTTGGCAGGACCATCGAGGGGCTGACGCGCGGCCAATGAAGGGCCAAATCCCAAGTTGAGGATAAATAAGCCTCATATTGATGTCAATAATGGATTCGCCTGCTCTTGGATTCCGGCATCCGCACGATAAGCCTTCTGCCTGCCGCGGAGTCGATGTGGATGGACGCACCCATCCTCTCCACGAGTAACCCCGGAGTTGTGAAATTCTCGTCAGGGCTCACCGGGAGAACAGTGCCAAGCACTCCTCTTCAAGTACGCCGGCTGTCACCATGGGTGGCGGAGGCCAACCGGATATCTCGGGATCAACGAGGATCGGATGATTCGAGCTAATGCCGCCAACACGGTTCTCCGCCTTCCCGCTGACCACTCGGGAGACACCAGCCTTGCGGATGACAAAAGAACACATGTAACAGGGCTCTACCGTCGTGTATAAAATGCAGCCTGTGAGATCCAGCGTGTCAAGTGTAAGGCAGGCCTGGCGGATGGCTTTCAGCTCAGCGTGAGCAGTGAGGTCTTTCTCGCTGCGCACGCCCTCGATGCCTTCGCCAACCGTGCGCCCATCAGAAATCACCACGGCGCCGACCGGCGGGTCTCCCCGTGCGCGCGCAACCTCTGCCAATCTCAGCGCCTGGCGCATGAATTGGATGTCACAAGCCTCGCTTACACCTGAACTCGGTCCCTTCCCCTGGGCCATCATGAATTCTCCTCCACTGCAAACCGGGGTTCAAGATGAAGTGGCCTCAGTCTCATCCGGAACTTCGTGATAAGTAATTCGCTGCCCTTCAACACGTGCAAACGGTGTCAGGATATGCTGCCTCGCCGGGCCAGCGCCGATGATATGCAGGACGCGGATGCCTCGCGCCGTGAGCGCGTCCGCGATCAGCGACCTGTGGCAGCGCCAGGGCACGGCTTCAGCACACATCATCGCCGTGGAGCGCGCTGAAGCCAGCGTGATGAGTCTCTCCAACCCTTGCTCAAATTCCGGCGTCTGCATGTAGTCAGCGAATCCCCGGAAAGATGCGTTTCGCCATCCGGTGTTCATCGAGTCCGGCGTTGCATGCCGCAAGCCGCCCAGCGCTGGAAGCGGAACATACCGGATGTCCGCCGCGCCGAGAGGTTCCGGAAGTGTCTCAGCATTGAATTGCCGATTCCGGCGTGAACGCGGGATGGTTCGGACGTCCACAAGCTGCATCACGCCGTGCTTTCGTAACAGTTCCACAAAGACGTTCAGAGCGCGGGTGGAGTGGCCCACGGTGTAGACAACAAGAGGCATGCTGGTGAGCATTCACGAGGATTTTGGAAGAACTGAAGGCGTAAACGTCAAACTCAATTACCCCATCTTTCCGCTCGCCATCGCGGTCATTGTGGCGTAACAGAAACTTGCCGAAGCCGGCCTATTACCGGCCGCTTGCCAGACTCTTTGCTGTAGGCAGGCTCGAAACATTCCATCCACCGCCCAGATATTCGACCAAGAGCACGCTCGCCGTCATGCGACGAGTGAGGATGTTGCCGGCTTGCAGTTGGTCCTGCAAAAGAGTGGCTTGGGCAGTGATCACGTTGAGGTAGTCGACGATCCCGGAGATATACTGAAACCGCTCGAGATCCAATGAGGTTTGAGCCGCCTTGACTGCCACGTCCTCCGCCTGCGCTTCCTGTTCGAGGATGCGCAGCGCCGCCAGGTTATCCTCCACCTGCTGAAACGCCGTCAAGACAGTCTGCCGGTAATTAGCGACGGTGGAATTGTAAGCAGACTCTTCTTCTCTTTCTGTCCAGCGGCGCTTGCCGAAATCGACCAGAGTTTCCGCCAGCTCCGGCCCAACGGACCAGAAGCGGCTTGGCAAGCTGAACCACTTTGCGAGACTTCCCGTCTCGAGGCCTCCTTCCGCGCTCAGCGTCAGAGTCGGGTAATAAGCCGCCTTCACAATGCCGATCGACTCGTTGGCGACAGCCATTTGCCGCTCTGCCGCAGCAATATCCGGCCGCCGCTCGAGCAACTGCGAGGGAAGGCCCAGAGGAAGGGGAGGCGGCGGCGTGGCAATAGCTCCATGCGGGATGGAAAGCTCGGCCGGCGGCTTTCCCGTCAGGACCGCAATCGCGTGCTCATACTGCGCGCGGGCCACGCCATAATCGATCAATTCCGCTTTGGCGGTGTCTAATTGGGTTTGCGCTTGAGCCACCGTCGCCCCGGAAGCCACGCCCGCTTTATACTGTTCCTGAGTCAATTTAAGATAGTCCTGGTACAATTTCACCGTGTTATTGAACAGGTCAATATCCCCATCCGTGCCGCGCAGCCCGTAGTAATCTTCCGCGAGATCTCCTTGGTAGGTGAGGCGCGCGTTCGCCAACGTTGCGTAGCTGACTTGCGCTGTTTCCTGGATTTGGTGATAGGTCCGCCGGATGCTTCCCCAGAGGTCCACGGCGTAGGAAGCGTCAAAGGGCAGGTCATAAAGGCTGCGCGCACCCTCAGTGAGGTTCCCAGCCGAAACGTTGAATTCCGTGGCCGAGGTGCGCAAGTTCGTATAAGTTGGGCCGGTAGTGAGGGTCGGGAACAATTCAGATCGCGCAGCGCGCACAGCGTCCCGGGCCTCCTCGAATTGAGCCGCCGCTTGGAGGACATTCTGGTTCGAAATGTTCACCTGGCTCTCAAGGGAGTCCAGTTCGGGATCCTTATAGATTCCCCACCAGTTTCCTTTGGCCGCCCCGTCGTTCGGCTGCGCCTGCTGCCAGGCCGTTCCTTTCCAGCTTTGCGGCGGCGCTTCTTTATACGCCGGTGGGGTGGGAACGGAGGCCCGTTGATACTTCGGCCCGACCATGCATCCATCCAGGCACAACAAGGTGGCTGCCAGAGGAATAAAAACAACAATCCAACGAATATTGACCTTTAGATTCTGGGATGTGGATTTGAAATTAGCCATCTCTGTTTTTTGCGCCTTCGAAGTTGGAACCACAACTTAGCCTATGGGCTGAACCTGCTCTCCCGCCCTTCCGCGCACCTGATCCCACCAGTGCTGGAGCTGATCAAAGTAGAGGTAGATGACGGGAGTGCTGAAGAGAGTAAGGCACTGGCTCACGATCAAGCCGCCAATAATAGCGATGCCGAGCGGCCGGCGCAATTCCGAGCCCATCCCCGTGCCCACGGCGAGCGGGACAGCGCCTAGAATTGCAGCCATGGTGGTCATGATGATCGGGCGAAAGCGCAACAGGCACGCCTGGTAAATGGCGTCACGGGAATTTTTGCCTTCATTGCGCTCCGCGGCGATTGCGAAATCAACCATCAGGATGCCATTCTTTTTCACGAGGCCGATCAGCAAAATGATTCCGATGACGGCGATGACGGTGAGTTCCGTATGCGTAACCATCATCGCCAGGAGAGCGCCCGCGCCCGCTGCCGGGAGCGTCGAAAGAATCGTCACCGGGTGGACATAACTTTCATAAAGAATTCCGAGCACCAGATAAACCGTTACCAGTGCTGCCAGGATCAAAAGCGGCTCCGTGCTGAGGGACTGCTGGTAGGCTTGAGCGTTTCCGGCAAATGCTGTCAGGATGGAGCTCGGAAGACGCACCTTCTCAGCCGCCGCGTTAATCGCATTCACGGCGTCGCCAAGCGCCACGCCGGGGCGCAGGTTAAAAGAAATCGTAACCGACGGAAACAGACCCGCATGGTTGACATCCAGGGGAGCATTCTCGGGAGCGAAATGCGCGATGGCGCTCAAAGGAACTTCCTGCCCACTTGGAGAATCCACGTAGATATCGCGCAGAATCTGCGGATTCTGCCAGTACTGCGGCGCCACCTCCATCACCACGTGGTACTGGTTGAGCGGTGAGTACAGCGTGGCTACTTCGCGCTGGCCAAAGGCGTCATAAAGCGTATCGTCGATCAACTGAGAGCTGATTCCAAAGCGCGCTGCCGTGGCGCGGTCTACATCGACGTAGCTCTGGAGGCCGCGATTCTGCACGTCGCTGTTCACATCCACGATCAGGTGGACCTTCCTGAGCTCCTGAAGCATGACGGGAGCGTAATGATCGAGCTCTTTCAGGTTTTCGCTCACCAGGTTGTACTGATACTCCGCATTGGACATGTGACCGCCAATACGCACATTCTGTTCGGGCTGCAGAAAAAGCTTGGCTCCCGGCACGCGGGCGAGCTTAGGACGAAGCTCCATGACCACCTGCATGGCCGTCAGTTTTCTTGGGGGAATCGGGTTTAACTGCATAAACATCCGCGCCGTGTTGAGCGTGGCGCCGCCACCGCCGCTGCCGGTGAAGCCTACCACATTGTTCAGGTTCGGATCGGCCAGCACAATCTTTTGCATCTCCTGCAGAATTCTGTTCATCGACTGAAATGACGTATCCTGGTCAGCCTGAATCATGCCCATCACTCGCCCGTTATCCTGCTCCGGGAAAAAGCCCTTCGGGATGTGGATGTAGAGAAAGATCGTGAGGGCGACCACGGCGATCCAGACGGCCAGCATGATTGCCGGTACTTTGAGGATGGCGGATAGAGCTTTCCCATACGCATTGACGATGCCATTGAAGGCGCGTTCGCTGGCCTGATAGACCCGGCCATGAGCTTCGTGCTGTTTCAGCATGTGCGCGCACATCATGGGGGTTGCGGTCAGAGAAACCAGCATGGAAATCAGGATGGCGGCTGAAAGGGTGACGGCAAATTCATGGAAGAGGCGGCCCACAATCCCGCCCATCAGCAGCAAGGGAATAAAGACAGCAACCAACGAGATGCTGATCGTGAAAACCGTCGGGCCGATTTCCCCGGCCCCTTTAAGCGCGGCCCGGAAGGGGTCGAGGCCTTGCTCGAGGTAGCGCGAGATGTTCTCGATCACCACAATGGCGTCGTCAACCACGAAGCCCGTGCAAATGGTGAGCGCCATCAAAGATAAGTTATCGAGGCTGTAGCCGAACAGGTACATGACGGCGAATGTGGCAATGATCGAGACGGGGACGGCAATGCCCGGGATGAAAGTGCTTCGGGCATTTCTGAGGAACATGAAGACAACGAGCACTACCAGAATGACGGCAATGATCAGGGTGACTTCGGTTACATCGACGGAGACGCGAATGACGCTGCTTTGGTCCATCAGGACTTGCGTCTTAATGTTCGGCGAAATGGCGGCCCGGAGATAGGGAAGGGCGGCGCGGACGCGGTCTACTGTAGCGATAATGTTCGCGCCGGGCTGCCGCCAGATCAGCACGATGACGGACGGCACGCCATTGAAATAACCGGCGTTGCGGATGTCCTGAACCGAGTCAACCGCCTGGCCGACGTCGGATATACGTACGGCTGAACCGTTATGATAAGCGACGATTAATGGCTTATAGTCGATCGCATTGAAGATTTGATCGTTGGCGCCTACCTGCCACTGGCGCGCGCCGTTAGAAAAATAACCTTTGGGCGTGTCGGCGGTCGCGCTCATCAGCGTCCTTCGTACCTGCTCGAGACCAATCCCGTACTTGTTGAGCTGCATGGGATCCAACTCGATACGCACGGCTTGCAGGGCCCCGCCTCCCACAATGACCTGTCCCACGCCGTTAATCTGAGAAAGCTTCTGCATCACGATGGAGTCGGCGGCGTTATAAACTTGCGCCTTCGTCAGCACCTTGGAACTCATCGCAAGAATAAGAATGGGCGAGTCCGCCGGATTCACCTTTCGGTAAAAAGGTTCCATCGGGAGGTTGGCCGGCATATAACTCCGAGCCGCTTGGATAGCCGCCTGTACGTCCCGCGCGGCGTCGTTGATATCGCGGTTCAGTCCAAATTGCAACGTGACACTGCTATTGCCGAGGCTGCTGGTGGAAGTCATTTCCGTGACGTCGGCAATGTGGGCGAATTGGCGTTCGAGCGGCGTGGCCACCGACGATGCCATGGTTTCAGGGCTTCCTCCGGGCAACGAGGCGGAGACCGAGATGGTGGGAAAATCCACGTTAGGCAGCGGCGCCACGGGCAGAAGGAAGTAACACACTCCGCCCGCCAGCGCTATGGCGATGGTCAGGAGGGTGGTGGCGACTGGCTTGCGAATGAACGGCTCGGAGATATTCATGGGTCATTCTGCGACGGCTGGAGCTGGACCTGACGGGTTCTCGCCACCGCCGGCGACCCGCCGGCCCAGGCGGTCGAGCCAGATATAGATCACCGGAGTGGTGTAAAGGGTCAGCAACTGGCTCAGGAGCAGCCCGCCCACGATGGTGATACCCAGCGGATGGCGCAATTCTGAGCCCATGCCCGTGCCAACGGCCAAGGGGACGCCGCCCAGGATTGCGGCCAACGTGGTCATCATGATCGGCCGGAAACGCAGGAGACAAGCCTGATAGATGGCATTAACGGGCGTCATACCCTCCTTCCGCTCGGCCTCGAGCGCAAAATCGATCATCAAGATGGCATTCTTCTCCACAATGCCGATGAGCAGCACAAGGCCAATGAGCGCGATAATGCTGAAATCCGTATGGAGGAGCATGAGAGCCAGCAACGCGCCCACACCGGCCGAAGGCAGCGTGGAAAGGATGGTCAAGGGATGAATGTAGCTTTCATACAAGACGCCCAGGACGATGTAGACCGCAATGATCGCCGCGAGCACCAGCAGCGGCTCGTTCTTTAAGGAGTTTTCGAACGTCGCGGCCGTGCCTTGAAACGCTCCCTGAATGGCCGCCGGCATGTGGAGCTGCTTCTTGATGCGGTTGATGGCATCGATCGCATCTCCCAAAGAAGCGTTCTTCGCCAAATTGAATGACAGCGTCACCACGGGAAACTGGCCCTGTTGGTTGATGGTAAGAGGCGCGGTCGTCTCAACCACGTGTGTAAAAGCGGAAAGCGGGACTTCGTTGCTCGGGTAAGGCGTACTGGACAGGATCGCTTGCCCGCCGAACGGGGTATCGGAGGCAATGGTACCCAGGGAGAGGGAAGCTGATGTCGTGGCCAGCGTGGCCGCATTGGCTGTGGCTGAACTGGTGGGCCCGTACAAAGGTTGCGCTGCAGACCCACCCGCCACCAAACCCGTGGCCGAGGTCGAGCTGCCCTCACCCGTCCGGATAAAGAGGTCGCTCAAGTCCTGCGGGCTCTGGAAATATGATGGCTTGACCTCCAGAATGACATGGTATTGGTTTAACTGCGTGTACATGGTAGAAACTTCGCGCTGCCCGTAGGCGTCGTAGAGCGTTTCGTCGATATTGGAAGCGGAGATGCCAAGCCGGTAAGCGGTGCTGCGGTCGTAGACGAGTTTTGCCTCAAGGCCGCCATTTTCCTGATCGCTCGCTACGTCGCGGAGCTGGGGAATCTTTTTCAAGGCGGCAAGCATTTGGGGAGCAAAGTTGTTGAGCTGGCCCTGGTTTGGGTCTTCGAGCGTATATTGGTACTGCGTCCGGCTCACGCGGTCCGCCAAGGTAATGTCCTGGACAGGCTGCATGTAGAGCTTAATCCCCGGAACATCCGCCAAAGCCGGTTCCAATCGGCGAATGACCTGGCTGGCACTGTCTTTCCGCTCACCGAGTGGTTTGAGATTGATTTGAACACGTCCGCTGTTCAGGGTCGTGTTGGTTCCGTCGACTCCAATAAACGATGACAGGTTCTCGACGGCCGGATCCTTCATGATGATTTTGTCGAGCGCCTGTGTTTCGCTTGCCATCTTATCGAAGGAGACGGTTTGGGCCGCTTGTGATATGCCTTGGATCACGCCGGTATCCTGAGTGGGGAAGAACCCTTTCGGAATATAAATATAAAGGAACACCGTGAGCACAAAAGTGGCGACGGCGACAAGGAGTGTCTCCCACTCATGACGAAGCACCCACTGAAGCGTCCGGTCATAAAAAGCCAGGATCGAATTCCATCCGCGCTCGGAGGCGCGATAAAAGCCGCCCTGCTCTTCAACAGGCCGGTGCTTCAGCAGCTTCGAGCACAACATCGGAGTGAGCGTGAGTGTCACCACTGCCGAGATGAGGATCGTTGCCGCCAGCGTGATCGCAAACTCACGGAAAAGGCGGCCGACAATACTGCCCATGAACAGGAGAGGAATGAGCACAGCAATGAGCGAGAAAGTAAGCGAAATAATGGTGAAGGCGATCTGCTTGGAGCCTGCGAGCGCAGCTTCCAGTCGTGAGCTTCCCTCTTCGACGTAACGGGAAATGTTTTCAATCATGACGACCGCATCATCAACCACAAAACCCGTCGAGATCGTGAGCGCCATTAAGGACAAATTGTCGAGGCTGAAACCCAGTAGATACATCGCGCCAAAGGTGCCGACGATGGTCAAGGGAACTGTGATGGCGGGAATTACCGTGGCGGCGAGGCTGCGCAAGAAGAGAAACATCACCATCACCACAAGCGCCACGGTCAGCATCAGCTCGAACTGAACGTCTTTGACCGATGCGCGGATCGTCGCCGTGCGGTCCGTCAGGATGTGGACGTTGATGGCGCGAGGAAGGGTCTGGGTAAGCTCCGGCAGAACGTTCTTAATGCGATTGACGACGGAAATGATGTTGGCGCCGGGCTGCCGCTGAATGTTCATGATGACCGCCGGCGTCGTGTTCATCCAGGCGGCTTCATCGGTGTTCTCAACTCCTTCGGTGACGGTGGCCACGTTGGATAAGGTGACCGGGGCGCCATTTCGATAGGTGATAATCAGCGGGGCATAGTCGCTTGCTGAAAGCAACTGGTCGTTCGACCCCACCTGGTAGTCCTGGTAAGGACCGTCAAAGTTCCCTTTAGCTTCATTGACGTTGGCGTCCAGGATCGCGCTCCGGATGTCCTCCAGATTCAGACCGTACGCTTCGAGCTGCGTGGGGTTCACTCCGATGACGACGGCGGGCTTTTGTCCGCCGCTGATGCTGACCAGGCCGACGCCGGGTAACTGCGAGATCTTAGGCAGCAATCGGTTGTCCGCGAGGTCTTCGACTTGGGAAAGCGGTACCGCCTTCGAAGTTAGAGCCAGCGTCAAAATGGGCGTATCGGCCGGATTGATCTTGGCATAGACGGGCGGCGTGGGCAGGTCAGGCGGAAGATAGGTGTTGGAAGCGGTGAGCGCCTCCTGGACGTCCTGTTCGCCGACGTCGATATTCACGCCGAGATCGAATTGTAAAGTGACGAGCGAGAGGCTGTCGGAGCTGATGGAGGTCATCTGCTGCAGCCCGGGCACTTCGCCAAGCTCCCGCTCGAGGGGGGACGTAACGTAGGTGGCCATCACGTCCGGACTGGCCCCGGGATACATCGTCGTGACCTGCATGGTCGGAAAGTCGACGTCGGGCAAGGCGGAGACCGGCAGTAACTCGTAAGCCATCGCGCCCGCCAACAGAATGCCGGCCATCAAAAGGGATGTAGCGATGGGCCGGAGAATAAAAACGCGTGATGGATTCATTGAGCGCTATTTCCCGCCTGTGGGGTTTGGAGGTGAACGTGAACCTTGCTGCCTTGCTGAATTTCGTCAACACCCGTGATGATCACTTCCTGGCCCGGCTCGATTCCAGAGGTGATCTCTGTGACTTTGCCTTCCGTGGTTCCAATCTTGACCGTCTGCATGGCGGCCGTCGAATTGGGCTGTACCAAGTAAACGTACGTCGATTGAGCGCTGCGCTGCACGGCGGCCGTCGGAACCAGCGTGACACCGCGTTTCTCCTCCACCAGTAAGTGGGCGTTAACAAACTGATTCGGGAACAAGGCGCCGTCGCTATTGTTAAAAAGAGCTCTCAGCTTCACCGTGCCCGTTGTAGGGTCAATCTCGTTGTCGATGGTTTGCAGATAACCGGTCGAAATCTTTGTCGTATCGGTGCGATCATAGGCATAGACGGCCAGCCGATCACCCGCACGCCACCGCTGATAGACTTCCGGGAGCTGATCTTCAGGAATGGGGAATACCACGGTAATAGGCTGAATCTGAGTGATGACCACCAAGCCGTCGGAGGCGGATGTACTCACGTAATTCCCCGGATCAACGAGCCTTAATCCGACCCGCCCGTTAATGGGAGCTGTAATATGGCAATACGTGAGGTCCAGCTCGGCCGTATCAATGGCCGCCTCGTCGGTTTTCAGAATTGCCGCGTCGGACTTGACGGTCGCCGCCTGAGTGGCAAGAGTCTGCTCCGGCTCAGCGTTGAGCGGCACCAGCGTCTGGTACCGCTTCAGGTCGACGATGGCATTGTTGTACGTCGCTGTATCCCGCGCCAATGCAGCCTGAGCATTTTCCAGCATGACCTGATAGGGTCGCGGATCGATCAGCGCCAGCAGTTGACCCTTATGGACTATCTGACCTTGCTTGTAATCAACGTTCATCAGGTAGCCGCTGATCTGAGACACCACGTCAACGGTATACACGGGCGTTACGGCGCCAAGACCCGTGACATACACGCCGATATTGCCCTTCGTGGCTTTCGCCGCATCAACGGGGACCACCGCCCCACCTCGCGCGGTGGCGCCCATGGCCACCGTACTGGCAGTGGCGGCGGGCGTGCTCTTCTTCGCTGCCCTGTAATAAATGAGCCCTGCCGCCACAACAATCACCGGCAGCCACAACCATCGAAGCCGCCTTTTCACGTGGACCTTCCCGACAGGTTGTTTCCCGGTTGGCTCTGTTGCCGGCGTGCGGTATTCGTCGATATTCATGGCTAAATCGGTCAACTCCCGGTAAGATTACGCACTAGCTCTTGCCGTTGGATTCCAAGGGCCCTGACAGGCTGCGGAAAAACCCTGTCTGCCTTGCTGAGTGAGGCGAGAGACCTCTGCATCTCTTCGAAAACAAATGCTGGGATTCCTCGCTACGCTCAGAAGGACATTCGTTGAGGGCGTTTTTCAGCATCCTGCTAATAATACTAGGTTAAGTAATTAAGAGGTATCATCAAATCTTGTTTCACACCACGGGCATCGGCCCGAGAGCCTAACCAAGATGACTTGGAGTCTCTTCCTCACTGCTGGCAAAGTCACACCAGAAGTTTTTTTTAAGGCGTGCTTGCTCGGAACGAAGAAAGGCGTAAGCCAGGGTGACCAGGAAAACGTGATGA
>JASHON010000051.1 GCA_030041095.1 Terriglobia bacterium | reverse complement strand
AAGATCGTTGCCTTCGCGCAGGACTATCACGTGACGGTTGTTCCGGAGCAGGAATCTTTCGGCCATCTGCATCTCGCGCTGCAGAACGAACGCTATCAGGATATGGATGAGCTGCCTTACGGCGACGTACTTTCTCCGACTGTCCCCGCCTCACTCACTTTTATCGGGAAGATGTTTGGCGACCTTTCCCCGATCTTTCCCGGTCCATTCTTTCACATCGGGGCCGACGAAACTTTCCAACTTGGACAGGGGAGAACGCATGCGCTCGTTGAAAAGGAGGGATACAGCCAGGTTTACGTGGACTACCTTCGCAAGATCGACGAAATCCTGCGGCCGTATCATCGGAAGCTGCTGTTCTGGGGTGACATGGGTGTGCAACATCCCCGGCGGCTGAACGAGTTACCGCACGATATGATTGCGGTGCCGTGGGATTACGCGCCCCGGGCATCTTACGATTACGAAATCGAGCCGTTTCGTAAAGTAGGGCTCGAAACATGGGTGGCTCCGGGAGTCGGCAACTGGAGCCGCATATTCCCGGACTACTCGGAAGCTTTGCCCAACATCCGCGTCTTCGTCGCCGACGGCCAGAAGTTGGGCTCGACGGGCATGCTCAATACCACGTGGTGCGATGACGACGAGGCCTTGGTGGACATGGCGTGGTACGGCCTGGTTTATGGCGCGGCGGCAAGCTGGCAGACTCATATCGACGACGCGCAGTTTTCCAACGCCTGGGACTGGGCTTTCTACCGGGCTGACGGGCATCATTTTGCCGGAGACGTCGCCACCATGACGCAGATTCATGAATTGCTTCGGTCCCAGATTCACATGGATGGCGAAGACCGGATTACCTGGGTGAATGCCATGAGTCCGGGCGGGCAGCGTTTCTACGATGCGATGGCTCCTGCCGCGCACCAGCTTCGCCTGCTGGCGGAAAATGTAATCGCCGATGTTGTTTCCAACCGGCAGCTTGCAAAACAGAATGGCAATATTCTGGATTACCTGGATTTTGCGGCACGGCGTTTTGATTTCGTCGGACAAAAAGCGATTTACGCAAAGTACATCGCAGATCTTTACAACAAGGCGCAGGCAGCGGCTCCATCCAATCCTGACGAAGCGTTCGGCATTCTGGACGGGATCGACAGCACCGACGGCCTGATCCAGGACATGCGCGATCACCTCGTGATTCTGCGAGCAGCTTACCGCCATCTCTGGCTCGAGGAGAACACGCCTTACTCGATGGACAACGTCCTGGTCCGTTACACTCTGGAACTCGATCGCTGGCAGCGTCTGGCGAACCGAATCGGGATGATCCGCGAACAATTCAGGCGCACGCATCGGCTGCCTCCTTTAATACCAACGAAGCCGTTGACGGCTGAAGCTGCAGCAGGTGGCGCCGATTGATGGCCGCCTGACCGGCGGGTGAACGCTTGCTGAGCGAGTGATGATACCTGCCGTCAACAGGCTGTCGTTTGCGACTCGAACGTCTTTCGAAGGAGCAAGCATGCGAAAGATCATCAATCCCAGTAACGCTCCCAAACCGCGCGGCGTCTATTCGCCCGCGGTCGTGGCCGATGGTTTTGTCTTTGTATCCGGCCAGGGAGCCGTGAATCCGAAAACGAACGAGCTCGAGCTGGGCGACATCAGGTCCGAAACCCGGCGGACGCTGAAAAATATCGAGATCATCCTGGAGGCGGCGGACAGTTCGCTCAGGGATGTTGTGCGTGTCGGCGTTTTTCTTGCCGATATCAATGACTTCGCAGCCATGAATGAAGTTTTCCAGGAGTTTTTCCCCGAGAACCCTCCTGCCCGGACGACGGTAGCAGCTCAGTTGCCGAAGATCAAGATTGAGATCGATTGCATCGCGCGCCTGAAGGAGCAAGAATCGGCATAGCCAGTCTGGCGGAACAGGTTGCGGAAAAACTCGACGCCGCCGCGAACGTAGCGCCGGCATCTTGCCGGCCTCTGTTGAATTGAAGGGAGTTGCCGGCTGGAAGCCGGCGCTACGTCAACTCTCGAAAGAGTTTTTCCGCAGCCTGGAAAGCCCTGGCGCACGGTTCGAGGAGACAAATGTCTCGCGGCTGTTGGCGCCAGCCCCGGCGTGCCAAGCCATTAAGTTCCCTCCGGGCGTCAGCGAACTGGCGCCCTCATCATGCCCATGCATTATTCTGAGCTTTCGACTCCCGCACTTACAGTCGATTTGGACGTTCTCGATCGCAACCTCTCGTGCATGGCGGCTTATTGCCGTGAGCACAAACTGGGGTTACGGCCGCACACGAAAACGCACAAAACCGTGGAAATCGGGCGAATGCAGCTCTCACGCGGCGCCAGGGGCTTGACGGTTGCCAAAGTGGGCGAGGCGGAGGTGATGCTCGCGGCCGAGCCGGAGGAGCTCCTGGTTGCTTTCCCTGTGTTGGGAGCCGAACCGCTGCGGCGGCTGGCGGTACTGGCCCGCACAGCCCGCATTCTGGTTTCGCTCGATTCTGAAACGGCAGCACAGCGGCTCTCCGCGGCAGCCGTGGCTCACGGGGTTACGTTTGGCGCGCTCGTGGAATTTGATGCGGGCCTCGGCCGATGCGGGCTACCCCCAGGGCATGGCTGCGTGGCTCTTGCCAAAGAGATTCAGAAACTGCCGGGTCTCCTATTCCGAGGTGTCCTTACCTACCCGGGCAACATTGGAGGGGTGGAAGCACAGCGCCACGAACAGGCTCAAGGTGTTGCCGCCGCGGTGCGGCGGACGATCGAAGCCTTTGAAGCGGAGCACATCCCGGTCGAGATCGTTTCCGCCGGTTCCACGCCATCCGCTTTCATATCGCACGAAATCAGCGGCCTCACGGAGATTCGGCCGGGAACGTACGTTTATAACGACCTGAATACTTATTACCAGGGCGCATGTGCCCTGGAGGATTGCGCCGCGCGCGTGGTGGCAACCGTCGTTTCGACGGCGGTTCCGGGGCGAGCCATCATCGACGCGGGCTCGAAGACGCTTTCCTCCGACCTGCTGCGGCAGGGTGCGCAGTCCGGTTATGGGCTGGTAACCGAAGCACCCGACGCTCTTCTGTTCAAGCTGAACGAGGAGCACGGATTCCTGGACATCACCGCGAGCAGCCGGGCTTTCCACGTGGGTGAAACACTCACCATCATCCCCAACCATGTCTGTACATGCGTCAACATGCACGACGAGCTCTTCTTGTTGCGAAAGGGAGAGGTCGTGGGGACGTGGCGCGTGGCGGGCCGTGGAAAGATAAGATGAGGGATGTTGAGATCACGAGCATTTTTTACCGGAAAATATTGGGCTTTGCTTTGGCTCCTGGGCGGTGTGATTGCCTTTTGGGTGGGACGCCGCGCCGCGGGCCACAGCGTGGATTTCATCGTCTATTATCGGGCGGCAAGGAGCCTGCTCGCGGGCCGAACGGATTTGTATTCCAGCACCTTCGCCTGGGGCCCGCCCATGATCTACGTATATCCGCCATTGTTCCTTTTGCTCGTGTTTCCCTTGGGATGGCTGAGCTTCGCGAACGCCTTCGGGGTGTGGTTTGCCCTGGAGGCCCTGGCCGTTGGCGCCGTGGTTTGGTGCGGACAAAGACAGTGGCGCGCATTGGCGCGGCCAGGGTATGCGTGGACTCTGGCTGCACTGGCTGCGCCGTACGTCGTGATGACCCTCAAGTATGGGAACGCCCATCTTTTGGTCGTTGCGCTTACCATTGTGGGCGTGCTTGCCTGGGCGCGTGGCAGGCTATGGACCTCAAGTGCGGCGCTGGCTCTGGGCGGCGCCATCAAATTATTCCCTTTGTTGCTGATACCTGTATTTCTGGTGCGAAGGGAGTGGCGGCTCGCGGCTCGCGTTGGCATTCTTTCGTGCGTCATTTGGGTGTTGCCGGCACTCTATTTCGGACCCCGGCGAACGGTGGTGCTCTACCGGCAGTGGCACGGCACGGTCATTGCTCACGTCCCGGCTTTCGCGGCGCGGCGCGCCCTGAACCAATCGCTCGGTGGCGCCATGGCGCGATGGTTCACGCGCGTTGACTACAAGCGATGGCGCCATCTGGGCTACCCGCAGGTCACGCTTGTGCAGCTTCCGGGCGGAGTGGTCCGGTGGCTTGAAGCGCTTGCTGCTCTCGGCATTGCGGGTTGCTCGCTGTGGATGTGCGCCAGGCTGCGCGGAGTGGAGGATTCCCCGCCGGCAGCCGGGTTCGGCGGAAGGGAAGTTTCCGTTGCGATGGCAGCAAGCATCTTCGTTGCCGCGCAGTTAGTTCTTGGTCCGTATACTCCGGTGCTTTATTTCTCGTGTTGGCTATTGGTCGGACTCGCGCTGCCCGTCGTGACGGCTTGGCGCAAAGTACTTCTTTGGCCCTTTGGGGTTGTAAGCACGGTGAACGTTATTCTGTTTGCCCTGCCCGGAACCAACGCTCAGCGCGCAATTCAAGCGTCCGGTGCGTTCACCCTGATCGGCATGGCGATTTGGGTTTTGGTAATGGCTGCGGGCCGGCGCCGGGTGCGGGAGGGCGCGGCGGCTTGCGCGGTGGCGCAGGCTGCCAGCCATGATCGCGCCACCGCGCGCTGGTAGGGCAGTGCGAAACCTTTAATTTTTGGCGCACTTCCGGCGCATGTCCAGCGTGACCATGCTCGCGGAACGGCACGCGGGGTGGTTTTGAGTTGGAAGCTTCCACGCGATCCTGTTCGGGATGGGCCGCAGGAGCAGGCCGTTCCGCGCTTCTCCTTTGCTAGAATGAAACGGTAGGGTGACTTGGCAGAGGATGAAGTGGAGGGATGGGTGAGTGGTTGAAACCGGCGGTCTTGAAAACCGTTAGCCCCGAAAGGGGCTCGGGGGTTCGAATCCCTCTCCCTCCGCCAGTAAAGTCTTCGATTATCAATCAACTACTTCGATAGTGCTGTCCTGATTCGGCACTGGCTTGGCGCGCACCTATCCACACGCGCACATCGGCGAGATTCTGTGGGTCTCGCTTAAAAACCCTGTGGGTTATTTCGCATGCGAAACAACTCAAGCGTGTTTGGTTACGCCATCCGGGAGGACGGAGTCAAAAGCTCGCGGTGAGGCGCAGGTAGAAGCTGCGCGCGGGGCCAATGGCGTTGCCGGAGAAGAGGCCGCCAAAGTCGATCACGTTCACGACGTTGTTGAGGTTTTCGCCATCGGCCTGAAGCTGGACGTTAACTCGCCTGGATTCGTAGAGGTTCGCCCCCGCCGATGCATCGAGCATGGTGGCGGGATCGATGCGCCCGAGTGGAAAATCGAGGCGGTCTATGACCTGCCGGCCGTAGATCGCTGCTTGCTCCGCTTCGCACTGAGTCAACGCCTCGCCGTCAGGACACTGAAAATCAAAGGGCAGACCGGAATCGAATTCAACTCCGCCGGCAACCCAAAGCCGCGGGGTCACCTGGTAACGAAGCCGGCCGCGCATCGTGTTGCGCTGATCCTGTGAATCCGGCATGTGGCCTGAGGTGGGAATTATGGCGCTGTCCCCCAGGAAAAGCCCGCCCGTGACCGGGAACCAGGCGTTGCCGACTTCGTAAGAGTAGCTCGCGGAGCCGGAAAACCGGCCCCAGATGGGCAGTTCGATTTTGCCTTCGGCTCCGTAGATGATGGCGTTTTCAAAAGCGATCGGATAACTGATCGTGGTGTTCTCGATCTGGTCGTCGTCAGCATAGTTGCTCACGTCCCGCCGGAAGTAGTTTGCATCCAAACGAACCTTGCTGTAGAAAACCTTCTCCAAACCGGCTTCGTAGTAGTTCCCTTCCGATGGCTGGACCGGCAATTGGAGGGATCGGGTGTCGAGACCGGCGGCCTTAGTGGAGCTGGAAAGCAGAAGATTTTCAAATGAGGGCGTCTGAAAGACGCGGTCGTAAGAGACATGCAGCACGGTACCTGCGGAGGGAAAGTACCGCGAAATGGCAAGACGGGGACTGAAGGCTGTGCGATTCAAAATGAGTTGGTAATGGTCCCAGCGAATGCCGGTATCGATAGTCCAATTGCCGAGCCGAATCAGATCCTCGGCGAAAGCAGCCTGCTCCAGGTCCGGGCGATTTCCGATAAAACTAAAGGTGAGGGGCGTACTTGAATCAAAGTAAGCCAACTGAGTGTCAACGTTGGGTATGACGTAGCGGAAATTTTCGTTCAGGAACTTATTGTCGGATTCGATGCCCGCTTTCCACTCCTGGTGGCCGTGATCGACGGTGAGATCGGCTTTGACGTAGCCTTCGGTAAACCAATTGTGTAGAAATAACTCGATTGGAGTGGATTCGGGATTGGAATTAAAATCGTCGGAAAACTGGCGCACCATGCCGCGAACGCTGGCGATGGCATTCGCGGAGAAGGTATGCTGGTACACTGCGATTCCGAAGGTGTCGAAATCACCGCCGTTTTGCCGCTGGCCTGCCTGCTGCTGGACGTATTCGTTGGGCAAATCGTAACGGGCGAGTTCGTGGCGCACCAGGAAGCTGATGCGGTTCCTGGAGTTAAGGTCGCGCTGGAAGTTACCGGAGAAATCGCCGAGAGTGCCGGTATTGGAGTAGTTTTGGGTGACGACAGGGTTCAGGTAATGACTGGTCATATCGCCGCTGGCGCTGAAGCCGAGCGAATTGGCGCCCCAGCCGTATTCACCCTCCGCAGAGCTTCCAGCCGTGTCGTAGCTTCCTCCTGAAAGCACCGCCTGTCCGTGAAAGCCGGGTTGGGGATTCTGGAGCGTGTTGACCACGATCACCCCTCCCAGGTTACGACCGTATTCGGCGGGAATACCTGCCGTGTAAATGCTCATCGATTGCACGTCGTTCGCTCCCACCTCAGTGCCAAAACTCGGCGACAGGTTGTTCGTGAAAGGAATGCCGTCGATAACAAATTGCGTCTGGTATTCAGAGCCGCGCGGATGCAGGACCGCATTTCCCTCGTAGAGCCATCCAGGCTGGGAATTAACCAGGTCCTGCAGAGACCGCCCAGGAATGGAACTGAGCCGATGCTCAATGGTGCTCTGGCCAATTTGATTAACGGAGCCCGCCTGATCCGGATTAATCAGGGTTTTCCCACCCTTAACGGTCACCGATTCTTTGACTGGCGACAGCTTCAATGGAATGCTATAGCTTACCGGAATTGAAGATCGAATCTGAATGGTGGCTGAGGCGGGCTGGAAGCCTCGTTGGTTGATCTGGACCTGGTAGATTCCGAAGGGCAAACGCAGCACGTTGAGCACGCCGTGATCGTTCGTCGAAAGAGAGGCGCGATATTGATTGGCCTCACTAACCACCAGGACCGTACTTTTCACCCCGGCGCCCGAGGGATCGGTCACTTTAATTCGCAGCTCGCCGGTATTGGTCTGGCAAAATGCCGGCAAGGCAGACAGCAAGAAAAGAACTGCCAATCTTTTGGTCAAGGGTCGGCTCCTGTGGCGGGCAGTTAGTTGGCTCCGCGTCATGCTCAAAAGCAGAGGAGGAATCGCTCCAGGCGGCACAATCGCCCGGCCTGGCCCCTTACGTATGAAATATTCCGCGGGGAGCTGTTTTGTTCAGCTTATTTTTGGGCTTACCGAAAAAAGTCGGGCGTGGAAAAAATCGTGAACAAGAGAAGGTAAACAGGAATAATCAGGTTGAGTGGTTATGTCAGTTATTCGCACTGGCGCGATCGTCGCGCCCAGGCTCGGTAGAGCCGTGAGCCGGGCAATCCCGCCGAAAATTTCCGACGCCGAACGCGAGGTGGTCTGCCTTTTTGACGAATCTCGAAGCTCGGTTTTCCGCTACGTTCTTTCCTTTGGTCTGTCAACGGAAGACGGGGAGGAAGTCACACAGGAGGTTTTCCTGGCCCTTTTTCAGCACCTGCGTCTCGGTAAGTCTCGTCACAACCTTCGTGGCTGGATCTTTTGCGTAGCGCACAATCTCGCGCTCAAGCGCCGCCAGGTGAACCAGCACTCCCGGAACGGAGTTTATTCCGAGAGGGCGGTTGCTGAAAGCCAATTTGACCCATGTCTCAACCCTGAGGAGCAGGTGCTAAGCGCACAGAGGCAAACTCGCTTGCGGGCCGTGTTAGCGGCGCTTCCCGAGCAGGATCAACACTGCCTTCGCCTTCGCGCGGAAGGGCTGTGCTATCGGGAAATATCTCGAGTGCTTGGTATCTCTTTGGGGGCCGTATCGCTATCGCTGACACGGTCACTGCGGCGCCTTAGATTCGCGGACGGTGGGTGAGCTATGAAGAGCGAAAACTTTCATCTGTCGGATGAGCAGTTGCTTCTTTTTGCGGACGGTGAGCTAACGGCGCATCGGGCTGACCAGATTCGCGCTCACCTTCGGGCGTGTTGGGACTGCCGGAGCCGCATGGCCGAAGTGGAAAGTACGATTGCAGAATTCATGCAGGTCCATCGGCAGACCCTCGATCCGCAAGTGCCGCCGATCGACGGCCCACGCGCGCTACTAAGGGCGCGGCTGGCAGAGCTGGAGCGAACGTCTCATCGGAATCATCGTCGGCCACTTCTGCCCGCACTTTCGCTCCGCCGCCTTGCGTACCTCTGCGCTCTCACACTGATTATCGCGTTCGGAGCACGGATGGTTCAGCACCACGCGGCGAGAAACAACATAACTCTTCCCCACGACGCGGGGATATTGCCGAACCCAAGCTTAACTCCCGGCGCGACAGCCACCACCGCCCCGGGCAGCGTTTGTTCGATGAGCGACGGTGAGGTGGTTACCCCAGTTTCGGGCAGTCAGCGACGGAGGGTCTTCAAGGAATATGGGATTGCCGGCGCTCCCAGCGCAAACTACGAGGTCGATTACCTGATTACTCCAGGCTTGGGAGGGGTGGATGACATTCGGAATCTATGGCCCGAGCCGCGCTACGATACGATGTGGAACTCCTTTGTGAAGGATCAGTTGGAGGAGTATCTGCACCGTGCGGTTTGTGGCGGAAGAATCAGCCTACCCGCCGCCCAGCACGAGATCGCGAGCAATTGGATCATCGCCTACAAGAAATACTTCCACACCAACCGCCCGCTCCCGGAGCACCTGGCAGGGTACCAATGATTTCTGGCTCTTCGACGGACGTTAAGTTCCTCTGCATTGCGGTCGGTTCTTTCACCTGTTTCCTTGCGTCGTTGACCACCCAAACGCTGAATACTGCTGTCGCAAGTATTCCCGCCACACTCCAGATTGCCTCCGTGTTCGTGGTTGGAGATTGTACAACCCTCCGGGTGTCTATTGCGTCTCACCATTCGTCCAATTCGTGGTAATCTGACCTATCTGGTGCAAGCTATTTTTGGGTAAGTCGCGTGTTTTCTACGAGGCGTGAAGGTTCGAGTCGCTCTCCCCTCCGCCAGCTCGTGGCTGAAGATGATTCGCCCACAACAGGAGATTGATGACGCCAACATTCCGGAAGCGCGGCAAAGCGGTCAAACGCGGGGCACTGCTCGTCTTGCCGCTAGGGCTGCTTGCCTTCTTGTTTTCGCACTGCGGGTCAGGGCTGGTTTCGGTGGCGCCGCCGGCAACCACCGGTGGATTGGCCATCACCGTGGGTGACGTTCCTCTCTGCAATACTCTTTCCTTCCGAATTCTGACTACAGGCCTGGTGCTCGGCAGCGGCTTCCAGGGAACGACGCTCCTGAACGCGAGGAGCGTATTGTCTCTGAATTCGGCCCTGTGGGCGGATTACGCTCAACTCCAGGACAACTCGACCATCCTTACGGTCACCACCGTTGACTCTGGAACCTATGCCGGAGGAGAAATCACCGTTGCAGCGCCCACAATGACGGTTTACGACCCCGCCCAAAATCCTCCCTTGGATCTCATCACTCCGGTATTTACCACGGAATCCGAGATTCCTTTCACCATCAGCCCGCCTCTCGTGGTGAAGAACAACAGATTCAGCGTCCTGAGAATCGACTTTAACATTCCGCAGTCGCTGGGCAGCAGCCCTACAGGGCCGTTGGGTACCACCGGTTCTTCCGGAAGCCTGAGCGTCCGCGTCATTCCGGTATTCACGGCGAGCCCGGTTACCGCCTCGACTTCGGGAGGCTTCGGTGAGATGGACGACGTCTCGGGCTACGTCACCAGCGTTCAGAACACCAGCACGAACAAGGAGTTCATTGGCAGCTTCGCGCTTCAGACGCTATCCGGATTGTCCGTCAACGAGCCTGGCACGGGACCGTCCATTACTGTGAACCTTACCAGTAGCTCCCAACTTATCGGCACGCCCGCCCTCGACCAGTTGTTGCCGGACAGCTACGCTGAAGTGGCTGGATACCTCGACACGAACGGGAACTTTGTCGCCAATACCGCTGTGATCGAGGACCAGGAGAATCCCGACCAGAACTTCCTGGCCTTTATCGGCGCTGTCCTTTCCGTTCAGAAAGATTCCGCCGGTAATGCGACTCAGCTCACGATGACCGTTCGGGACGAGGAACCGAGCTCGTCCGTCGCCAACAGCACGTCTGACATTCCGCTGGATGAGCCCCCGCTGGTAGTGAATATTTCACCTTCCACTGGCTTTCATTTTTCCTCTCCAGGCACGGACTTTGCCGGCGTAGTGCCCAGCGGTTCTATTTTCACGGTGGGTCAGCAGATCGTCGTTCACGGAACGTTTACCCCTCCGCCGAGCGGACAAACGCCCGTTACGACCCCAGGTTCCGTCGCCGCACAAGACATTTACGTACCGCTACAGTCCGTGCAGGGCAGCTTCGTGTCGCTCGTGGCAGCGGGTGCGGACAACGCTTCGGGCGGCTTTATCTTTTCGCCTTGCCCCACTATGTTTCAGGGCTTGCCGATCTACGTGGTGACGGGTTCCGAGACTAACTTTCTGAACGTCAGCGGCCTTACGGGCCTTACGCCTCCGGCTTTCATCAGCGTTCGGGGGCTGTTGTTCTTCGATCTGCAGGGTGGAATGGTAGGCAGCGTGGCAGTGCCGGCCGGCTCGCTGGTGCTGCTTTCGAGCCAAGTGGACCAATTCTGATGCGAATCCTGGTGAGTGGGTCAAGCGGCTTCATAGGTAAGTCGCTTTTGCCTCTCCTCAACGCCAGGGGCCATTCCATCATCCGGCTCACCCGGAAGCAACCTTTATCCAACCCGCAGGATATCTCTTGGGATCCAGCCTCGGAAACAGCGCCTCATCTCGGCGAGGAGCGCGTGGACGCCGTCATCCACTTGGCAGGGGAAAACATCGCCGCAGGGAGGTGGACGGCGGAGCGGAAACTGCGTATTCGTCAGAGCCGGGTGCTCGGCACAAGATTGCTCTGTCGCGCTCTGGCCCGCGTGCCGCAGCCGCCCCGCACCTTCTTGTGCGCGTCTGCCCTGGGCTATTACGGCAATCGCGGGAGCGAGTGGCTAACGGAAGAGGGCCCCGCCGGTTCAGGCTTTCTTGCCGAAGTGTGCCAGGCATGGGAAGCCGAGTCGGTAGAAGCAAAACACTGGGGTGCTCGCGTAGTTCATCTTCGGTTCGGAATCGCGCTGGGGTGCGAAGGCGGCATGCTCCAACGGATTCTCCCGATCTTCCGGAACGGTTTGGGCGGCCCTATCGGCGCCGGAGAACATTATATGAGCTGGATCGCCATCGACGATTTGACGGAAGCGGTTCTGCATTGTGTTTCGAATGCCGCGGTCGACGGCCCTGTCAACATTGCTGGTCCGAACCCTATAACCAATCGCGAGTTTGCCCGCAGCTTGGGAAAAGTGCTGGGGCGGCTGGCGTTTCTGGCCATGCCGGCGGTCGCAGCGCGCCTGATGTTTGGCGAGATGGCCGGCGAGCTCTTGCTCGCCAGCCAACGGGCTATCCCCGTCCGATTGAACCGTTCGGGATTCCAATTCAAGTTCCCCGCTCTCGATTCTGCGCTCCGTCATCTTCTGGGCCGATGATTACAGAAAACGCTCTCCGGCGCGGACATGCTTGATCAGTTCTTCCAGGATCGGCATCGGAACATAGAGCTTTTGGCCCAGGCGGAAGCAAAACACCTTGCCACCCCCGATCCACCGGTAAAACGTGGAACGGGAGACCTGAACGCCTGTGCGATGGCACAGAATGCGCCAAGCGCTCGATGGAGGTACAAGCGGTATTTCCGGGCTTACCGAGCCCAGCGGCGCCGGCGGGCCGGCAGGCATTTTATTGGTTGTGAATTGGTCTAAGGCCACAGCTTGCTTCACCTCTCTTAAGCCACGCAAAAAGTAACTGTTAATCGTCCATAAAAGCTTCTCGAAGCTCGCGCAGACGGCGCCGGTCCTCCGTCTTCGAAGGATCTTCTTCAACGGAATCGATTCCAAATCCTGCTCGTTCCAGAACCACTCGTGTGGGCTGGTGTGAAGAGAATAGGATCGGCTCGTGCGCCTGCCGGTAGTGTTGCACGCAACGGCCTCCCGCTCCGGCGGCAGCGGGGAAAACACAGCCTCGCTCTATGCAGCGGGTGCTGGCGGGGAAGGGCTCAGGCTGGCTGCGAACGACGCCGGACTGCCAGGCGGCGCGCCGGAAGTCAGGCAGTGGCTTATGAGGGTCTGGAGCGGGGAGCAGGCCTCCGTCGAACGCCACGGCGCGAGGCGGAGCGGAAAGTCCGGAGCGTCCGGAAGGGTCAAGAAACGGAGATGCATTCGCCGGTATTTGCACGGCACGATCCTCCTCTTATTAAGAGATGTCGGGTAAGTTAGCTCCTGCTTGCCCCTTGACCTGCCGATAGAATTGATGTAGCCTAGCATGGAAATTGAGACTGCGGCACAAGCCACGTTCCTGAAAACCCGGTTGCGGGTGTGGGGACGGTGGCGATCCGAGTTGGGAAGCGAAGTGGAAACCCGGCCTTGTTGACATATGAATAAATTACTAATGAGTAAATACCCTGGGCCTAAAAAAACCATGTGGCTGAACGCAAAAGCAAGCCACATGGTGTTCACTTACAGTCCCGCAATTTCGATTCGGGCGATGCGATCCGCCGTCTTTGCTGGACGAAGCCCCGCGCGTTCGCCAGGAATCCGCGCTTCGAGGCCTCCGGCCCGGAAGCCTTTCAGGGCGCGCCTGGGGCCGTGCTGACTCTTCTAAGGTAGCCTATTCATGTGGTGTTTGTCAAGCGAAATCTCGAATAGGAGAAACAGCGATGGCATCGATCGATGTACGCCGCGTCATTCGTCAGGCGCGGCAACGGATGGGGCTGAGCCAGGAGGGTCTTTCGCGCCGCCTGAATGCCACCAAGGCAGCGGTGCAGCACTGGGAGCGCGGCCGCAATCAGCCTGACCTCGCGCGGCTCCTCCTGCTGGCAAAGCTGTGTCCGCCGGGAGCAGAGAGGCGCGGCGTAGAGGATTTGATCCGGGAAACACAGAACCGTGTGGCCGGTGGGGTGGTCCCGGAGCGGGGCCGTACCGCTGGGAAACGGGTGAGCCTCCCGGTGCACAACCAGATGGCCGACCGGGAAAATGCCCGGCTGCGACGGCAAATTGCCCGGCTTGAGCGCCTTTGCGAGCGGCGGGCTGAGCAACTTCGCATCCTCGAGGACTTGGCCGCGGACTTGCAACGTCAGGTGGCAGAACTCAAAGCGGCCCGAACGCATGCTCCTTCAACAGAACCTGCTGTGTCCATGTCGTGAATCCGAAAACCGTGCTGACAACGGCCCTCGGCTATTACCGTGAAAACCGGGAACGCTTCCTGGCGGAATTCATTCAGTTCCTGCGCATCCCCGGCGTGAGCACGCTGCCCCAACATAAGGCAGATGTGCGAAAGGCCGCGGAAGTGCTTTCCGAAGGGCTCCGCTCGCTGGGAATGAGCAACACCGAACTGATTGAAGGTGAAGCCGGTCGAAACCCGCTTGTCTATTCTGAGTGGTTAGGCGCACCCGGCAATCCGACGATCTTGTTCTATGGCCACTATGACGTACAGCCCGCAGATCCGATCGACGAGTGGATCGATCCGCCGTTCGAGCCTGCCATCCGCGGCCAGGACGTTTACGCTCGGGGCGCTTCCGACGACAAAGGGAACACTCTGATCCTGTTGAAAGCCGTGGAAGGATTTTTGAAAGGAGTCGGGCGGTTGCCCGTCAACGTCAAGTTTCTGATTGAGGGGGAGGAAGAAGTCGGTGGCGCGCACATCGAAAGCTACGTGCCCCACCACCCGGACAAGTTGCGAGCAGACGCGGCAGTGATCTGCGATACGGCCATGTTTGCGCCCGGCGTTCCCGCCATCACGACAGGACTGCGCGGGCTGGTCTACGTGGAAGTGGAAGCGCGCGGATCCGCGCACGACCTCCATTCCGGCGCGTACGGCGGCGCCGCGCCAAACCCCCTTCAAGCGTTGGCTGAGATCATTGCGGGATTGAAGGGACGTGACGGAAAAATCCTTATTCCGGGCATTTATCGCCGTGTAAAGCGGCCTTCCGCGCCGGAGTTGGCGGGCTGGAAGCGCCTGCCCTTCAACGAGCGGGCGTTATTGAAAAAGGAGGTGGGTGCGCGGGCGCTTGAGGGGGAAGTTGGCTTCAGCGTTCTGGAGCGGCTTTGGGCGCGCCCAACGCTCGAAGTTCACGGCATCCGCGGAGGATTCACGGGTGAAGGGCCCAAGACGGTTATCCCTGCAGTGGCGGCGGCCAAAATCAGCATGCGGCTCGTGCCCATGATGCAGCCGGCTGAAGTCATCCGGTTGCTATCACGCCGCGTCAAAGCTCTTACGCCGCCGGCCATCCGCACCACCGTCCGCCCGCTCAGCCAGGCTCCTGCGACCGTCGTGGACATCGAGAACCGTTACGTTAAGACCGCAGCGCTAGCCTTGGAGAAGGCGTTTGAGAAAAAAGCCGTCTTCGTGCGCTGCGGTGGAACGATTCCCATTGCCGGGCTGTTCGCCCGCTACCTTAAGATCCCGGTGGTCCTGATGGGATTCGGCCTGCCCGATGACAACCTTCACGCGCCCAATGAGAAGTTCCATCTCCCCAATTTCTACCGCGGGATCGAGGCGATGGGTCTGTACCTCGACCTTCTCGGCCAATAGTCCACAGCGTCATTGGAGCGTCCGGTTCAAAAACGCGAGAGTTCGTGCCCAAGCGTCGCGTGCCGCCTGCGGACGATAGCCCGCTTTGTTGTTGGGATTTTGAAACGCATGGCCGGCGCCAGCATAGATCTTTACGTGGATGTTGTTCCCGGCGGCTTTCATGGCTGCCGCAAATGCCGTCACTGCGGCGGGCGGTATTCCGCGATCATCCCGGCCGAAATTGCCTAGAACGGGTGCTTTGATAGCTCTGATCGATTCTTGCGATTGAGGCAGTGCGCCGTAATTGACAACGCATGCTGCCAGGTGCGGTTGGTGCTCAGCCAGACGAAGCGCCCATCCGCCTCCCATACACCATCCGATCACACCGATCCTGGCCGGTTCAACGTCCGGACGTGAAGCCAGATATTGGTACGCTGCCTGAAGGTCCCCCAGAGCGCGCGCCGGAGGCAGGCCGCGCGCCAGCTTGGACGCTTGCGAAGAATTCTCCGCGGTGGCGCCCCGGTAGAGATCGACGGCGAGCGCGACATAGCCGTTTGCGGCGAGCCGCCCGGCCTGATCCTTCACCCACGGCACCAAACCCCACCACTCGTGGATGACCACCAGCGCCGGGTGTTTTCCACTCGACGAGGGCAGAGCCAGAAAAGCGCTTACGGTCTCATCTCCGCTGCGGTAACGGACCGTTTCCGTCTTTACAGAACCCCAAGCTGTGCTTTGCCCTATGGCGACACTGAGAAACGCTACGATAAAAAGGTGAAGACGCGGATTCATTAGAGCACCTCGAATCGTGATTTCCGAATTATCGTGCAGGGGCAGATGGATTAAAAGGGTTAAATCTCCTTGCCTGGACGGGCTGCCTCGGAGCGCACAACAGAGCGGCAGGGGCGCTTTCGGAATCGAGGGTATGTTGACCGTCTTCCAGCACAAGGCTTCCGCGTTGACTGCAAGCGAACTCCGAGATATAGTCTGGGCGCAATCGATTCCATAACATTCTTCATTTGAAAACAAAAGGAGACGCATCGATGCCACTCACGAAACGGCTGGGTGCAGAATGCCTGGGTACATTCTGCCTGGTTCTGGGAGGTTGCGGCGCCGCGGTTCTTTCGGCGAAATTTCCAAAACTTGGGATCGGCTTTGTGGGAGTTGCACTGGCATTCGGCCTGGCGCAACTCACCATGTGTTACGCTGTTGGACACATTTCCGGAGCACACATCAATCCTGCGGTCACTTTTGGCCTCGCCACGGGCGGGCGTTTTCCGTGGAGCGAAGTGGTGCCTTACATCATCGCCCAAGTGGTGGGAGCGATCATCGCGAGTGCAATTCTTTACGAGATTGCCTCGGGAATTCCTTCTTTCAGCCTGAGCGGTGGCTTTGCCTCAGACGGTTACGGAGCGCATTCACCGGGCGGCTATGCGCTTCACGCGTGTCTGATCTGCGAAATCGTGATGACCTTTGTGTTCGTCTTCATCATCCTGGGGGCGACAGATAGGCTGGCGGCATCCGGATTTGCTGGCGTGGCAATTGGCCTGGGGCTGACGCTCATTCATCTGATCAGCATTCCGGTGACGAACACTTCGGTGAATCCGGCGCGGAGCACCGGACCGGCATTGTTCGCAGGCGGATGGGCCATCCACCAACTCTGGCTTTTCTGGGTAGCGCCGATCATCGGCGGAATCATCGCTGGGGCGATCTATCCTCTCATTACCGAGGCCCGCGGAGCCGCCCCGGCGAGCGCTGCAAGCGGTGGCCCCGTCGGACGAACTGAAACGGCCTGAGCGTGCGCTTGCCGAGGCTGAGCGCCTCGCGCAGGATACACGGAACGAAGGCCAACCTGAATCTCGCATCGACGAGCTAGCGAGGCAGCACGCGGGCCGTCAGTATGCGATCCAGGTGGGGAAAGTCCCGCTCAAGATAAGTGTTACCTTCGCGGCTGATGAGCGACTGGTTGGGTCCGTCGCCGCTCGGCGGTCCGTCACCGTACGCGGAGTACAACTCATCGACCACGTTCATCCCTTCAACGACTTCGCCAAACGGCGCAAAGCCCATCGCATCGAGACGCGTGTTGTTGCCAAGGTTGATGAACAACTGAGTGGTGCGGGTGTTCGGGCCGGCCGTGGCGAACGAGAGCGTGCCGCGCAAGTTGCTTTTCAATACGGGATCGTCCGGGATGGTGGCTCGCGCCCACGCGGCCGAAATGCGCGGACTCGAGCTGAGGCCAAACTGGGCCACAAAGCCGGCCAGGACACGAAAGAACGCGGAGCCATCGAAGAAGTGATGCTCCACAAGGTTATAGAACCGGTCGGCGCCGCGCGGCGCCCAGGCCCGCGTCACGCGAACCATAATATTTCCCTTCGTTGTATGAAACTCCACTTCGTAGACATCTGGAGCGGTTGCACGCAATCGAGCAGGGTGAAGCAGGGCAGATTCGTCGCTTCGCTCCGATGATCTCGTCTGTGCAGCCAGGACCCCAGAGCAGAAAGTCGTCGAAAGCACAAGCGTTATCAATGTGGCTCGCCTCATTGTTGGGGATTCCTCTCGAACAGGCAGCTTGCGGCGTCCAACGGCTCAGCCTTTCCGAGGTGACGCCCCGCCAGTGATATGATAGCATTTTAAGGGTTTGGAAAGACGCGGGATTCCCGCAAAACCTGCGGGCTGCGGCCTTTGCCGCGTAACGATCTGCGTCTAAATCGTGGGTAAATAATTGAGGCATTCGTATGTCAGGCCATTCGAAATGGGCGACGATCAAACATAAGAAGGGCGCGCTCGACGCCCGCCGGGGGAAAATCTTCACCCGGTTGATCAAAGAAATTACGGTTGCCGCGCGAATAGGAGGTGGCGAGCCGGACGGCAATCCGCGTTTGCGCGCGGCCATCAACGCTGCCAAGGCCGAGAATATGCCGGCAGACAACATCAAGCGCGCCATTCAAAAAGGCACCGGCGAGTTGCCCGGCGCCTCTTTTGAAGAAGCGGTTTACGAAGGGTACGGGCCGGGCGGGGTCGCCTTGATGCTGGACGTGGCCACAGACAACAAGAACCGCACTATTTCTGAGCTTCGCCATATTCTCGGCAAGCACGGTGGAAACCTGGGTGAAAACGGCTGCGTCGCGTGGATGTTCCACAAGAAGGGCTATGTCGTGGTTGAAAAGGAAAAGGCCGACGAGGAGAAATTGCTGAATCTGGTGATGGAGGCCGGCGCTGAGGATCTGAACGACGACGGTGAGAACTGGGAAATCTTCACCACGCCCGGTGGCCTGCCCCAAGTGGTGGACAAACTGAAGTCGGCGCAAATTGTGCCTGCGTTAGCAGAAGTATCCATGGTACCGCAGACCTACGTGAAGCTCAGCGGCAAGAGTGCGCAGCAGATGCTCCGGCTCAGCGAAGAACTGGAAGATCACGAAGACGTGCAGCATGTGTATGCCAATTTTGACGTAGAGGAAAAGGAGCTTCGCGAACTGGCGGAGGCCGGTTAGGCTTCGGCAAAGCCTCGCGTCCTTTCAAACCCATCTGTCATGCTGAGCGCAGCGAAGGACGGGAACGCCCGCCGCGGGCGCTTCGCTATGCTCAAGATGGCAGGCCACGCTCACTATTCGCAGCTTCGCTGGAGTGCGGTGTTTCTGGGGCTTGCGGCTTTTATTGTGGCAAGCGGTTCCGCAGCTCCTGCAAACCCGTCGGGCGCCGCGTCATCGTCTTCGTCCTATCCCCAGCTCATTTACACCAAGGTTCTCAAAGGCAGCGTCCCGGCGTACGAAGAAGTCGTGGTGAACTCCGACGGAACAGGGTCCTACGATGGACGTGCCCTGAACGAGGCGCCGCACCCTCGCCCGTTCAAGCTTTCTCTTGACGTAACTCAAGAATTGTTTCGTCTCGCCGGCGACCTCAATGACTTTCATAACGTCCAGCTTGAAAGCCGCAAGCGTGTTGCCGACCTCGGATTGAAAACCTTCACCTATCGGGATGGCAGGCAGCGCTACAGCACTCAGTTCAACTACTCGACGAACCGGACGGCTTCCAGGTTAGTGGACTTGTTCGAGAAAGTGAGCGCCGTGGAGCTTCACATCTCGGCGTTGGACTATGCCATGAAATACGACCATCTCGGACTGCCGCGCCAGCTTACGCTCATCGAAATTGATCTCAATAACCATTCCCTTGCGGACCCTCAACTGATGACCGGGGCGCTCGAAGCCATCATTCATAACCCTCGTTACCTTGTTCTGGCTCAGGATCGGGCGAAAAGGATTCTCGACCGTATCGAGAAGAACGAGAAGAATTGACGGCCCCGGCTCCCGTCAGGTCTTCCCCCGCATCTTCGGCCAGAGACGAGGGTTGGCTTGTAATGCGCAGTACCGCGTAGGTTACTGGAAACCCCGTACCCGTTCGTTATGCCGCTTTGCGCGTGCGGCAAAGAATGAAATCCTACCCTCGGCCCCTTTGCGGGGAGGGCGGCGCGCAAGCGCCGGGTGAGGGTTCACCGAGGGGCTTGTCAGGGCGTAAGCTCAATGAATATTATTGACACCCATCAGCACCTGTGGGACATGAAATCGCGCACCTACTCGTGGTGCAAGGGAATTCCGGCGCTCGACCGGAGCTTCCTTATGAGCGATTACAAGGTGGCCATCCACGGCCTCGCGGTCAAGAAGTCCGTTCACGTCGAGGCGGATGTGGACGAGCCTTTTATGCTAGCTGAAACGCGCGCCATCCTGGCGTTGTCCGGGGAACCAGACAATCCTCTTGCCGGTGTGGTGGCGTGTGCGCGGCCGGAAAACGAAGGATTCACGCAATATTTGGACGCCATCGCCGGCCATCGGGCTCTCAAAGGCATTCGGCGCGTGCTTCATACTCAGCGGGATGAATTAAGCCAGAGCAGCCGGTTTCGCGACCATACCCGGAAGCTCGAAACCTATCATCTTTCGTTTGATATTTGCGTCCTTGCCCGCCAATTGCCGCTCGCCCTTCAGCTCGTCAAGCACTGCCCCGATGTGGAGTTCGTTCTGGACCATTGTGGAGTTCCGCTGGTGAAAGAAAGAGTCATGGACCCCTGGCGCAGCGACATCCGGGAAATTTCCCGGCTTCCGAATATCGCGTGCAAAATCTCGGGCATCATCGCCTATGCTGATCCTGCAGGATGGCAGCCGGAGGACTTGCAGCCGTATGTCGAACATTGCATCGAATGTTTCGGCTGGGACCGCGTGATGTTTGGCAGTGACTGGCCTGTCTGTACGCAATCGGCGACGCTGAAGCAGTGGCTGGAAACGCTGCTTCAACTGACTCAGCACGAAAGCGAACCTAACCGCCGAAAATTGTTTTACGAAAATGCCCAGAGAACATACCGGCTTAAGTGAAACCGCCCGGGGCCCTGTTTGACAAACCGTCTGACCGGGTACAAAAACATCCTTAGAAAAGGAGATTTGCACATCATGGCAACGCACGCTTCAAATGTTCCAAGTGACGCCACTGACCTGGTATCACGAGCCTTGGACGACTTCCGGATCGAGCTTCCCTCCTGGGCCTTTGCGGATACGGGAACCCGCTTCGGCAAGTTCCTCCAACCGGCTGCGAAAACAATTGAGGAAAAATTCTCGGATGCCGGCCAGGTGAACCTGTTCACGGGCGCATGCCCGACCATCGCATTGCACGTGCTCTGGGATGTGCCGGAGGGGACGAAAGCTGCTGACATTGAGAAACTGGCCGGGCGGTACGGCGTGCGTCCTGGCTCGATCAGCCCCAACGTGTTTCAGGACCAGGTTTACAAGCACGGCTCGCTGTGCAACGAGCAGGAATCCATCCGGAAGCAGGCGCTCGATCATATTCTGTATTCAGTCCGAATCGCGCAAGAGCTTGGCTCGCGCGACGTCACGCCTTGGTTCGCGGACGGCTCGAACTATCCCGGCACGGCCAACATCCGTGCGCGCAAGCGCTGGATGGGCGAAGGCCTGAAGCGAACGCACGACGCGCTCGGTGAGAACCAGCGACTGCTGGTGGAGTATAAGCCTTTCGAGCCAGCTTTCTATCACACGGATATCGCCGACTGGGGTATGGCGTTCATCCTCGCTCGATATGCGGGACCCAAGGCTCGAGTGCTGGTGGATACAGGCCATCATTACCAGGCGCAAAATATCGAGCAGATTGTTGCCTGGCTCCTCGATGAAGACATGCTGGGCGGATTTCATTTCAACGACCGCCGTTATGCCGACGATGACCTCACGCTTGGCTCGATCGATCCCTACCAGGTTTTTCGCATTTTTGCCGAGATTCGATGCTATGAATGGGAAACCGGCCGTCGAACGGATATTGCTTACATGGTGGATCAAAGCCATAACCTTAAGGGAAAGATCGAGGAAATGATTCAGACGGTGATGGCGGCGCAAGAGCTTTACGCCAAAGCGGTGCTCATCGATTTCCCGGCACTCGCCAAAGCCCGGCAGGAGCAGAAGTTAATCGACGCGGAAAACATCTACAAGGACGCTTTTAGCACGGACGTCAGGCCTGTGCTCCGCGAGTGGCGGCGGTCGAAGGGATTGGCGGAAGATCCGTTGGCAGCATTTCGCTCGAGCGGCTATTGGGAACGTATTACGCGCGAGCGGGCAGGACGCGTGGCGGCAGCCAGCAGCTACGCGTGAGTAGCCCTGTCCGTTGATTCAGCAGCGTCGCGCTGCGGAGCCTTAACCGCGACGGCCCTCACCCCCGGGTTGGCGGAGCGGGCATTCGTCAGCCAACCGAAGGGCAAGGAGATCCTTGAAGAAGAAGGAAGTAACCATGCAGCAAGCTGTATCGACTTCAGGACTGCATTACCTTAAGGACCTGTGGGACGAGCGCACGGCGGCATCCCTCGACGAACCCGAACGACTCCGCTATCGCTCGAACCTGCTGGGCGCAGATTTGCGCATCACCAACTTCGGAGGAGGTAATACCAGCTCCAAGGTGAAGCTCCAGGACCCCATGGAATCGCGGGAAGTGCAGGTGTTATGGGTGAAAGGGAGCGGAGGCGATCTGGGAAGTATCAAGCGCAGCGGCTTCGCTACGCTCTATCTCGACAAGCTGCACCGCCTTGAAAATGTCTATCGCGGCGCTGAGCACGAAGACGAAATGGTCGGATACTATCCGCTCTGTACGTTCGGACTGAATCCGGTGGCTTCGTCAATTGATACGTCACTGCACGGCTTCCTGCCGTTCGAGCATGTTGACCATCTTCATCCGGATTGGGCCACCGCGCTGGCGGCCGCTGCCAATGGCCGCGAGCGCTTGGAGGAATTCAATCGCCGTTTCAATCATCAGCTCCTGTGGCTACCGTGGCAGCGGCCGGGATTCGAGTTGGCCATGATGCTGAAGCGGGCCGTCGAGGCAAACCCAAAGGCTGACGGTTTGGTTCTTGGCGGCCACGGCCTCTTTACCTGGGGCAACACCCAGCGCCGGTGTTACCTGAGCAGCATCACCATCATCGACCACTTCGGGCAATTCGTTCTCGAGCACGTCGAGCGGAAAGGAGAGGGTTTGTTTGGCGGTCCCGTCCATCGAATGCGTTCGGATTCCCGAGACATTGCCCACGATGTTTTTCCGTTCCTGCGCGGCCGGATTTCCGAGTACCAACGCGTGATCGGAAGTTTTTGCGATCTCCCGGAGACGTGCCGATTTATTAACTCGAAGGATGCCCGGCCGCTTGCGCATCTCGGCACAAGCTGTCCGGACCATTTCGTGCGCACCAAGATCCGACCGTTGTTCGTACCATGGGACCCGGAGCGCGACCGGGCGGAAGCCTTACCTGAGCTTCTTGATCGATCCCTGGGCGATTATCGGCGTGAATACGAGGAGTATTACCGGCGGTTCGCACGTACAGATTCTCCTGCAATGCGCAATCCTAATCCAACCGTAGTCTTGATTCCGGGCGTCGGCATGTTCAGCTTCGGAAAGAGCAAGATGGAAGCGAGACTCACGGGCGAATTCTATGTGAATGCCATCCACGTGATGGAAGGCGCGTCTGCGCTCGAGAGCGGTCTGCCGCCGAATTCCTTGCCTCAATCGGGAAAGGCCGCTCCGACGGAAGCGTTCGAAGTTTACAGCAACTACGTGGCGCTTCCGTTGAAAGAGGCGTTTGGCATTGAATACTGGCAGCTTGAGGAAGCCAAGCTGCGCCGCCAGCCTCCTGAAAAAGAGCTGAGCCGGAAAGTGGCGCTGGTCGTGGGGGCAGGTCACGGTATTGGGCGGGAGACGGCGCTGCTGGCTGCCCGCCGCGGCGCCCACGTCGTCGCGTCCGACCTGGATAAGGCGGCCGCAGACGCAGTTGCTGGCGAAGTGGCGCAGATTGCGGGCGCCGATGCCAGCATATCGGCGGAAGTCGATATCCGGAGCCGCGATTCGGTGCGTGCGATGCTGCGCAAGGCTGTCGAGACGTTCGGCGGCGTCGATATCCTTGTGAATACTGCTGCGGTCTTTCCGGCGCCTCCGTCGGGTGTCCTCTCAGACGACGATTGGCGCCTGACGCTGGAGATCAATGTGACCGGGAACCACCTGCTCGCTTCCGAAATTGAACGCATCTTCACGTCGCAGAAGCTTCCTGGCGCCGTTGTGCTCACCAGCTCCGCCAATGCCATCGTGCCGAAACGAGGCAGTGAGGCCTACGATGTGAGCAAAGCCGCAGTCAGCCACCTCGTACGCGAGTTGGCGATCGAGCTGGCGCCGAATGTCCGTGTGAACGGCATCAGCCCGGCCACCGTCGTCAAGGGATCGACCATGTTCCCGCGTGACCGCCTTCTGGCTTCGCTCGCCAAGTACGGAATCCACTTCCAGCCGGAAGAATCGACTGAAGAGCTGAGAAACAAGTTAGCGCGTTTTTATGCCGAGCGAACGCTCACCCGGTCTCCTATCGATCCGGCCGATTGCGCGGAAGCCATTCTCTTTCTGGTGAGCGACCGCGCGCATTGCACCACCGGGCATCTTATCCCCGTTGACGGCGGCTTGACTGAGGCGTTTTTGAGGTAGACTTCAGAGGGAATGCGAAGTTGGTTCGGCGTGCGTACCTTGCTGGCCGTTTGCGGCGTGCTCGCGGTTTTGCTGGCCGTGCTGGTGATCGTCCAATACCGGTGGTCAGCCCGAGTGGCCGCCGCGGACGTCGAACGCGAGAGGGAACACCTCAACTCCTCGGCGACGCTCTTCAAAGCCGAGTTCAACGAAGTTGTAGGACAGGCAGCGACGTTCGTCCAAAATGATGCCTGGGCCGCCGTCCGATCCGGCAAGCCTCTACCAGCAGTCCCCAAACTCATCGGCAACCTCTACTTTCTGGAGGCGCCTCTGCGCGGCGGACCCACGGTGAGCCAGCTTGCTCCCAACGGGCGATTCATTCCAGTGGCGGGGCCGCCGGAAATTGCGCAGTCGGGCTGCGCGTTATCCGCTATTGGCACGCCAGCGACGTTGGTATTCCCCGTGTTTCACTTTCCCACTCCGCCCGAGAACGTTCCCGGTAACTTCTTCTTCAGGGAATCCGGAAGCCTCACGCCCCGGTGCTTCGTGGTCCAGCTCAACGTGCCCTATTTGCGCCACACGCTTTTTCCTCGCCTCATTCGCCAAAGCTTTGGCCGAAAAACAGCGAGCAGCTACAATTTCGCAGTCACTGCGCAAGGCCCGATGGGCGCTGTTCTTTATGGCGCAGCTATGCATGCGGACTTGCAGAAGGCATTCTTTTCACCGGGCCAAATCCGGGTTCCAAAAGCTGCTTCGGCTTCTCGTCGCGGCCGTGTCTTTTTTCAGCAGATGATCGTCATGGGAAGGCCCGCGACACATGGGAGCATGCTCAGGCCGGGAATCTGGCAGTTGGAAATTGCTCGCAAGGGTATATCGCTGTCAGCCGCGTTCCGCCAGGAGCGCTGGCGGAACTTGTGCTTGAGCATCGGAGTTGAAGCGCTGCTGTTCGCGGCGACCGTCGTACTCGTCGCCGGCACGCGGAAGTTGCAGCGGCTCGCCGAGCAAGAGATGCAGTTTGTTGCCGGCGTTTCACACGAGCTGCGCACGCCGCTCTCGGCGATCGCCATGCTCTCCCTCAATCAGGCAGATGGGTTGGTGACTGACCCAGGAAAGGTCAGGCAGTATGGCGAATTGGTCCACCAGCAAAGCCGCAGGCTGAGCAGCACGGTCGAACAAACCTTGCGGTATGCGGGAATTCATTCGAGCCTGCGCCAACCTTGCCGGGACGTGGTGGATCTGCAGTGCCTTATCGAGGAAACGGTGAACTCACGGCGTGAGGACCTCGAGCGCGGCGGATTCAAAGTTGAAGTTGCCATCAGCCCGAATCTTCCTCCACTTGCTGCTGATCGCGAGCTTTTACGTACCGCGCTCGATAACTTGCTCAGCAACGCCGAAAAGCATGCGGCGGACGGCCATTGGATTCGCGTGAGCGCCGAATACGATCCGTCCGGGAAGGAAGTGCGAATGAGCGTGGAGGACCGCGGACCCGGGATCGATCGTGACGATGAGGCGCAGATCTTCGAGCCATTTAGCCGCGGACGTGAGGCGGTTGAGCGGCAGACTCCCGGTACCGGCCTTGGTTTGAGCCTGGTGCGTAGCGCCGCGGAAGCTCACCGCGGCCGCGTTACGGTCGCGAGCAAGGCAGGCGCAGGAGCCAATTTCACCATTCATTTGCCTGTATGAAGCGCATCCTGTTTGTGGAGGACGAAGCCGCATTTGCCGTCGGCGTGATCGACCGCCTCAAAACGGAAGATTACGACGTTGAGTGGGCTTCGACGGGCGGCGAAGGATACCGCGCGGCGCTCGAGCGTCCGTTTGATTTGATCGTGCTCGACATCATGCTTCCAGGGAAAAACGGATTCGATATTTGCCGTGATCTGCGCCGTGAGGGCGTGAGCGCTCCGCTGCTGATGCTGACTGCGCGTGGCGAAGTGGTGGACCGCGTGTTGGGCTTGAAACTCGGCGCTGACGATTATGTCCAAAAGAACTGCGAGCCGGTCGAGCTGATGGCGCGCATTGAAGCCTTGCTACGGCGGTCGGCAGGTGGAGCAAGGATCGCGGCGGAGTGCATCGAGTTCGGCGACGTTCGGGTTGAGCTGCGCAAACACCAGGTGAAACGTGCTGGGAAGAAAGTGGCGCTGTCTCCGGCGGAATTCAGGCTGCTGGAGTATCTCATCGAGCGGCGTGGCGCCGTCGTGACGCGTGAAGAGCTCCTGAGCAAAGTCTGGGGATTCAATGCGGATGCGCTCACTCGTACGGTGGATGTGCACGTGGCCGGGTTGCGTAAGAAGATCGAAGCGGATTCGAGGTATCCACGGTTCCTGCTGACCGTGAAGGGCGCCGGATACAAATTGGCGATCTGAATTATGTCATCTGAGCTCGCATCCGTAATGGAGCGTTCCTGATTCCTCATCTTTAATTCCCTTACATTGCTTACACACATTTTGCGCATTGAACATACGTTCTGGCGCATGCTTGCTGCATGAAGATTGGGAAAGGACGCACATCGATGAATTTGAAACACACGATCGGGCGAAACGGAAAGGCGCTATCGGCTATTTCCGGATTCCTGGCACTGGCCGCACTCGACGTGCTTGGCTTGGCCAAGCCTCCACAAGCGCAGTCGCCACCTCAATCCCGGCCAGCCTCGCCGTTTTCGTTCGAAGTGGCTTCGATCACGGAGTCGAAGTCCTTCGACATGCGCAAAATGATGATGCGCATCATGAACCCTCCGAACGACGGCAGGTTTTATGGCACCAATCTCACATTGAAAATGCTCATTCAAATGGCCTACCAGGTTCAGGGCTCGCAGATTTCCGGAGGGCCGAACTGGATGAATTCCGATCGATTCGATATTCAGGCAAAGTCCGATAGCGCCGTGAACAGCAAGCTGGCCAAGATGAGCCCCTACGAGGGCCGCTTGGCAAAGTGCGGCATGCTGCAGAAACTCCTGGCAAGCCGGTTCCGATTAAAGATCAGGAACGAAACCAGAACGCTTCCCATCTATGCGCTGGTGGTTTCGAAGCACGGGCCCAAGATCCAGCCGGTCAAGGGAGCCCCATTCGCTCCTGGCACGGGCGCGCCAGGAGCTCCAGGCGGCGGAGCGGGGCCGCGCATGATGGTTTCGATGAGAGCCGGAGGCGATATGACGTTCCAAGATACTCCCATGTCGAACCTGGCGCACATCCTCTCACAATTCCTGGGGCGCACCGTGCTGGATAAGACCGGGCTCAAGGGATCCTATAGCTTCGCTCTGAAGTGGGCGCCGGGCGCAGGTGAGCGTGGGATGTTCGGAGGACGTGGTCCGGGTGGCGCCATGGGCCCGGGCGGAAACGCCAGTGGGCAGCAAGCGGCCGGAATGAATTCTGAGCCAGGTTCGGGCCCTGGCCCCGTCGTCGCGGATTCTTCCGGGCCTTCAATCTTCACAGCGCTTCAGCAGCAGCTTGGCCTGAAGCTGAAACCGGAGAAAGGACCGGTCCGGATTCTCGTAATTGAGCATGCCGAGCGTCCGACCGCGGATTGATTTCAAGCCCTTGGCCAGGGACTTATAAAACAGGTGAGTTATCAGCATTCTTCGCGTCGTATCCTTGTAAATTATTGAATACAAGCTGGATAGCTAACTTATGGAAATAGTTGACAAGGTCTTGTCGCGGTGCTACGCTGGGGAACATAAATTAATTCTATAGTTTATGGAGCGAAGAGTGCCGAGAAAACGATCGACGACCTTGACTGAGGCGGAATTGCGGCTGATGGATGTGTTGTGGAAGAAAGGTGAGGCGACGGTGGCTGAAATCTCTGGCGCCTTGCCAGCACAATTGGATCTTGCTTACAACACCGTGCTCACCACCATGAGGATTCTGGAAGCGAAGGGCTACGTGCGGCACCGGAAGCTGGAGCAGGGCCGGGCGTTCATCTACCGGCCGCGTGTAGACCGCGAGGATGCCACTCGCAGCGCAGTGCGCGAGCTCTTGCGCCGCTTTTTTGACCGCTCGCACGAGTCCCTGGTGTTGAATATCTTGCAGGACGAGGAGCTGGACGAGGGGAAGCGGCAACGGATTCGGAAGCTACTGGAGAAGTTTGATGAGGAGGCGAAGCCATGAGCGCGTGGATCGCTGGGGTGAATCAAATGGCGGCTGCAGGGCTCGCGGCGCTGCTGAATACGCTGTGGTACGGCGGGGCGGTTGTCTTGTTGACCTGGGCCGGGCTGCGCTGCTGGCCGCGGGTGAATGCGGCAACACGCTATTGGATATGGACGGCGGTGCTGGCATCGCTGATCGCATTGCCCTTCCTGCCCGGGCTCGTGAGGCAGGCGCGCTCTGCGCTGGAGGCACGGCCACAAGCGGCTACAGCAACTGCGCCGCTGGCTTCGGTTCCAGCGGCGCCAGTGAGTGTCCGGCGATCTGCTCCCCTCGCCCTGAGGGTAGACGCGGGGCCCAGGTCACGCCCATGGCCGCTGTGGCTGCTGGCGGCTTGGCTGATCGCCGCAGGCTGGCAATTGACGCGGCTGCTGAGGGCCGTCCGGTCGGTGCGGCGGCTGAAAACGCGGGCGAAGAGCGCCACTGTGGAAACGCTGCCCATACGCCTGCGCCGGCGAGTGCAATTGCTGACCTCAGCAGAAATCGCCTCACCCGTAGCTGTGGGGTATCTCCGTCCGGCGATTATCGTGCCGCCGGAATTGCTGGCACGGTTGGACGAAGGCGAAAAGCGGGACGTGCTACTGCACGAGCTGGCGCATCTCGCGCGCTACGACGACTGGATGGCCTTGGCCACCCACGCGCTTGGTGCGTTTCTGATTTTGCATCCCTTGGCAGCGACCGTGATAAAGCAGATTGAGCGCCAGCGCGAAATGGCGTGCGACGATTATGTGGTCGCGCGCACCGGTTCGGCACGGAGTTACGCGCGAAGCCTCGCCAAGCTGCACGATTTGCGTTGGAGTGCCGGCACGCGGCTGCTAGCGCCGGGCATCTTGGGCCGCAATTCCTCCTTGCTGGAACGCATGGAATCGCTGCTTCGCCGCGGGCGGAAGTTTTCCGAACGGCCGTCGCGGGCCAATCTCGGCTTGAGCGCATTCCTGCTTGCCCTGCTTCTCGGCGCAGGCGGCCTGATTCCGGGCTGGATCGCGGTCGCGCAAACGGCTCTGCCTAAATCGTTTTACGCAGACTTGCCGAAGTCTTTCGAAGTCGCGTCCATCAGGCCTGCCAAGCCCGGGCGTGGAAGTAGGTCGCACAGCTCAAACGGGAGGCTCTGGGCTACCGTTCCGGTAAGCTGGTTGATTAAGAGAGCTTACCAGATAATGCCGCAGCAACTCGAAGGCCTGCCATCCTGGGCAAGGTCCGCCAGGTACACCATTCAGGCAGAGGCTCCGCCAGGAATGGCGAAGGATTCTGCCTTGCTTCGGAATTTGCCACCCGAGCAAAGAGCGCAGGCGCATGCAGCTCTTAGGCAGAGCTGGGACGACATGTTGCGATCTCTTCTCACGGACCGCTTCAAACTGAAGGTGCATCGAGAAACCAGGCGGCTGCCAGTCTACGAGTT
Organism: Terriglobia bacterium; assembly: GCA_030041095.1. Taxonomy (GTDB): domain Bacteria; phylum Acidobacteriota; class Terriglobia; order UBA7540; family UBA7540; genus JASHON01. Next base: position 8,852 of record JASHON010000051.1, on the reverse strand, counting down.
GGTGGTCGCCAAGGGCGGCCCGAAGCTAAAACCGACGAACGCAGAGCCGGGAACCCGGTCGAACGACGGCTGGCGCGGGCACCTCGTCGAAGCGGGAGCTTCCATGCATTTCTTCGCCAGCGTTCTCTCGCAATATGAAGCGCAAGCCGAGTTGGGGCGCATAGTGATAAACAAAACAGGCCTCACGGGCCGCTACGATTTCACACTAACGTGGACACCCTTGGCGAGCAAGGTGAACGGGATCTCTGGCGGCGCGGAACATGCTGGAAACGAGGAACAAGCAACGGGAGTGGTGGCGGCGCCCGGCTCCTCTGATTCTTCCGGCCCGTCGATTTTCACGGCGCTCCAGCAGCAGTTGGGCCTGAAACTGAAGGCTGCCAAGGGACCGGTGGAGGTGCTGGTGGTGGATCACATCGAGCCGCCGACGCCGAATTAGCGCTGCGATCTGAGAAATTGAGTTTAGTTAGGATGCGTTTTTTCTATCCAATCGCACTGCTTTTCGCCTTTGCTTTGGCGCACGGCGCTTCAGCGCACTCTTCGCCCACGGCATCTGCGGCTTCTCTCCTGCTTCCTGGGCAATCTTCGCAGGGCCAGAGTACGAGGCCCGTGCAAGCCCAGCCAACACCGCAATACAGCGGCGAAGTCAGTTTCAACGGCTTTCCGGTTCCGGGCGCGACCGTGATTGCCACTCGCGGCGGTAAGAGTTTCAGCACCGTTACCACTCAGAATGGCATCTACTTCTTTCCGGCTTTGCCGGAGGGAACGTGGACGATCAAAGTGGAGATGACAGGTTTTGTCACGGCCAGGCAGGACATCGAGATCACGTCACGCACTCCGCCCACAAAATGGGAGTTGAAGATGCTGCCGCTCACTGCGATCAAGGCGGAAACCTTTCATCCGGAGAGAGCGCGCGAATCCGCCGAGGCTGGCGCAAGCGCGCCATCGCCGGCAAAAAGCCGCAGTCCCGCTGAAAGCGCAGGCCAGGGTTACCCGCCGCAGCCGGGGAACGGCGGCAGGACGGCAGCGGGTTTGGAGACCAATCCTAACGAGTCAGCCACCAGTTCAGCGGCTGCGACCTCGCCACAGCGGATGATGGCGATGCCCGGCCTTCTGATCAACGGCAGCTCGAACAACGCCGCAACCTCAGCTTTCGCGCTGCCTCCGGCCTTTGGCAATCATCGCTATGGAGGAAATGGGCTTTACCGATTCGCGCTTGGCATGATCCTCGACAATTCGGCGCTGGATGCAGCGCCTTTTTCGCTTGTTGGCCAGAGCATCCCCAAACCCATTTATGACCGCGTCACCGGCACGGCGGCGTTCGGTGGGCCATTGAAGCTCCGCCATCTCTTTAAGAACGGCCCCACGCTATTTGCGGATGATGAGTGGACTCGATATGTTGACGACACGACAGCGACCGCGCTCATGCCCAATTCGGCAGAACGAGATGGCGATTTTTCTCAGGCGGTGAACGCTCTGGGCAAGCCCATTCAACTCGTCGATCCAACGACAGGGTCGGCGTTTCCGGGCAACGTGATTCCGCAAGGCCAGTTGAGCCCGCAAGCCCGAGCCTTATTGCGGCTGTATCCGCTTCCCAACTTCAACGGTGGAGCGCGTTATAACTACCAAACTCAAATCCTTGATGACGAGCACCAGAACATTTTGCAGTTGCGCCTGGAGCAAAACATAAACGCTCATAACCAGCTTTACGGCGGCTTCTACGATCTAAGCACGCGCACAGCCACGCCGAACCTGTTCGGATTTCTCGACACGACAAACGTCCTGGGAATCGATACGGACGTTCATTGGTCGCATCAATTGAGCCAGATGCTCTATTTGAACCTCGGCTATGAGTTCAGCCGGCAGTCGACGCGCGTGAAGCCTAACTTCGAGAATGTCGAAAATGTGTCAGGCCAGGCAGGGATTTCCGGTAACGATCAGAGCCCGACGGACTGGGGTCCGCCCAGCTTGGCGTTTTCCAGTGGCCTTGCGGGACTGTCGGATGCTGACGCTTCATTCAATCGCAACCAGACGAGCTCCGTGTCCTATTCGCTCTTTTGGAGCCGAGGCCTTCACAATCTCACGTTTGGCGGCGACTTCCGCCGGCAGGAATTCAACGTGCTTTCCCAGCAAGACCCGCGCGGCACATTTACGTTCACCGGCACGGCCACGGCAGGCGCGGGCGGGGCTGGTTCCGATTTTGCCGATTTCCTGCTCGGAATTCCTGACGCCAGCTCCATTGCGTTTGGCAATGCGGACAAATACTTCCGCGATTCCGTCTACGACGACTATGTCGATGATGATTACCGGGTTCGTCCGAGTTTTACGCTGAACGCAGGATTACGGTGGGAATACGGCGTGCCGATCAATGAGTTATATGGCCGGCTCGTGAACCTGGACGTCGCAGGGGATTTCACTGCAGTGGCGCCGGTGCTTGCCGCCGATCCTATTGGGCCGTTGACGGGCCAGCGCTATCCGAGCTCACTGGTGCGGCCGGATGTGACAGGCTTCGAGCCACGCGTTGGAATCGCCTGGCGCCCGATCGCCGGCTCGTCCATGGTGGTTCGCGCCGGCTACGGCATCTATGACAACACCTCGGTCTATCAGACCCTGGCGCTACAAATGGCTCAGCAGGCGCCGCTATCGAAAAGCTTGAGCGTGGCAAACAGTATGGCTTGCCCGCTCACGCTGGCAAACGGTTTCAAACCCTGCTCCGCTGTTACACCGGATACTTTTGCCATCGATCCGAACTTCCAGGTGGGCTACGCGCAGACCTGGGATTTATCCATACAGCAGGATTTGCCGGGCTCGCTGCAACTGACCGCAACCTACTTGGGCACAAAAGGGACGCGTGGGCTTCAGGAATTTCTGCCGAACTCTTATCCGCCCGGCGCGGCAAATCCCTGTCCTGCCTGTCCGTCGGGATTCACGTATTTCGCCTCAAACGGAAACTCAACCCGCGAAGCGGCTCAAATCGAATTGCGCCGAAGGCTCGAAAGCGGTTTTACAGCGACCCTCGAATACACCTACGCGCAGGCGATTGATGACGATTCGTTATTGGGCGGCCAGGGAGCCGCAGCCACTCCCCAATCCATGAGCATGGCGAGTTTTTTGGCGCAAGGCACGGCGGCCTCAAACGGGACCTCTCAGGGTTCGGCCACGATCGCAGAGGACTGGCGTGACCTCGAAGCCGAGCGCAGCCTCTCCTCTTTCGATCAACGCAATCTTTTAAACCTTCAAGTGCAGTACAGCACCGGCATGGGTATGCACGGCGGAACGCTGCTGAGCGGCTGGAGGGGAGCACTCTTGAAGGAGTGGACTTTCCTGACCGAAATCTCTGTGGGTAGCGGCTTGCCGGAGACGCCTGTCTATCTCGCCCCAACTCCAGGCACGGGCGTTACCGGGAGCCTTCGTCCGAGCGTTACAAGCGCGCCACTTTACCAGCCGCCGGCCGGATTGTTTCTGAATCCGGCTTCGTACGCCTTGCCGCAGCCGGGCGCGTGGGGCAACGCCGGCCGCGATTCGATTATCGGTCCTGCGCAATTTAGCCTGGATGCTTCGATGGGCCGGACGTTTCGGATACATGGTCGCTACAATCTTGATTTGCGACTCGATTCGATCAACGCGCTCAACCATGTTACTTATTCGGCGTGGAACACGGTTTTTGGCGGCACGACGTTTGGGCTGCCCGTGGCCGCGAATCCCATGCGCAGCATTCAAACCACGCTTCGGCTGAGGTTCTGAAAGAAGGTGGCAAGTGGCGAGCGGGTTCTCCTTGGCCGCGCCTGGCCCGTTGGGTTACTGATTGAGGCGTGAGGGCTGACCGGGTTCACGGGGCGACGTGACAGAGGGATCCATAGCTTGGCGGTGTGATCGATTGAAGGTAGGAACTATGAGATCGGGAAGCGGCATTGCAGGAGTGATCTTGATAGGCCTCAGTTGGGCCAGTTTGCCTGGCTTGGCGCAGCGGATTGGACAAAACGCGCCGTATACGGCCAATAAAAGCACGACGTTCAAAGTAAGCACACAGTTGGTTGTGGAAGATGTCGTGGTGAAAGACAAGAAAGGTAACCCTATTTCGGGACTGACGGCGAAAGATTTCAAAGTCACGGAAGACGGCGTGCAACAGACCATCAGCCTGTTCAAGTATGAGAGCCTCCCTTCATCTCCTACGTCCACTTCCGTGACGCCGTCCGCACCTGCGAACGTGAAGGTGTACTACAAGCTTTACAACACGGGGATTGCGCCGGAAGCGCCTGGAAGCACGCGCTACCAAAACCGACGGCTCATCGATCTCTATTTCGATATGACCGCCATGCCGCCGGAAGACCAAATCCGCGCTCTGACTGCGGCGCAGAATTTCATTAAAACGCAACTGAGGCCCGATGACCTCGTCGCGATCATGCGGTACGCCGGAGCCAGCGTCGAAGTCTTGTCGGATTTCACGAACGATCGCAGCCGGCTGCTCAGCATTCTGGAAACGATGATTGTGGGCGAAGGCCAGGAATGGGCCTATTCCGAGCAAGACAGCGGCACGGCAGATACCGGAGCGGCATTTGGCCAGGACGATAGCGAGTTCAATATCTTCAACACGGATCGCCAGCTTTCAGCGCTCCAAACGGCGGCGGAAATGTTATCGCATTTGAGCGAGAAGAAAGTGCTGGTTTATTTCGCAAGCGGACTGCGTCTGAACGGTTTGGATAACCAGGCGCAGCTCCACGCGACCATTGACGAAGCGGTTCGCGCCGGCGTCTCCTTCTGGCCCATCGACGCACGCGGACTGGTGGCTGGAGCGCCGCTGGGCGACGCCACGCGGGGATCGCAAGGTGGCATTGCGATGTATTCCGGAGCCGCCGCTATGTCCCTCACCAGTGATTTCCAGCGCTCGCAGGATACGCTCTATGGCTTGGCAAAGGATACGGGAGGCAGTGCTCTGTTTGACTACAACGACCTCACCAAAGGAATTGGCCGGGCGGCGCAAGCGGTTTCAAGCTACTACATCCTCGGCTATTACAGCACTAACGCCGCGGAAGACGGAAGATTCCGCAGGATCGGGATCAGGCTCACCGGCGATCTTGCTGCCACTTTGAATTATCGCGAAGGTTATTTTGGGCCAAAGAAATTCAAGCAGTTTACGCCCGCTGATAAGGAGCGCCAGCTCGAAGACGCGTTGATGCTGGCGGATCCCATTACGCAACTCACCATCGCCATGGAAGTGGACTATTTCCAGCTTAATCGTGCTGAATACTTCGTACCCATCGCGGTAAAGATCCCCGGCAGTGAGCTGGCGCTCGCTAAGCGCCGTGGCGCGGAGCATACGCTCCTCGACTTTATCGGTGAAATCAAAGACAACTACGGAACCACCATCGCCAACCTTCGTGACCGCGTGAACGTCAAGCTGAGCGACGCAACCGCCAAAGAGCTTGCCAAGCGTCCCATCGAATACGATACCGGCTTTACGCTTCTCCCCGGAAATTACACCATCAAATTCCTCGCCCGGGACTCGGAAACCGGGCGCATTGGGACCTTCCAAACCAGTTTCCTCATTCCCGATCTGAACCTGGTCAAGAAGCGGATTCCACTCAGCGCGGTGGTCTTAGGCAGCCAGCGTGTGGTACTGACGGATGCGCTCTACAACGCGGTCAAAAAGAAGGAACAGAAAACGGCGGAGGCAGCAAATCCGCTGGTGGTGGATGGTGTGAAGCTGATTCCCAGCGTGACGAGAGTTTTCACGAAGAGCCAGGACTTGTACGTTTATTTTCAGGCTTACGAGCAAGGGCTGCCGGAGTTCCAACCGTTGGTGGCCTATTTGAGCCTTTATCGAGGCGCTACCAAGGCATTCCAAACTCCGCCGATAGAAGCTACGACAGGTTGGAGCAACCGCGTCAAAACAGTTCCCCTTAGCTTCACCGTTCCTCTGAAGCGCCTTTCGCCCGGCGCCTATACTTGCCAGGTGACCGTGCTGGATCCCGGCGGCCAGAAAGGCGAATTCTGGCGGGCGCCAATCGTATTGATCCCATAGTTTTCTCCAAAGCTTAACCTTCACTTAATTCTGGCCTCATCGAACCATCATTTGCTGGGAATGGGAAGGCACGCGCGCCTCCGTGAATGATTCGCCCGAAGCACTCTCTAACCAGCCCGTCAGAGTCCTATGCTCTCTTTGATCCGGCGCCGTGGACAGGCTCGGATACGCTGATTATTTCGGACCTGCATCTCGGTTCCGATGTGAGCCGTGCAAAAGACGCCTGCGCGGTGCTGAGAAGGCAGCTCTTCCGGCGCCTCATTCTGCTCGGGGACATTTTCTGTGACCTGAACTTCCGTCGCTTGAAGAAAGAACATTGGGAACTTCTTTCCTATATCAGAAAACTATCGAATCCGAAGCGACACGTCGAAATCGTTTGGGTTGAAGGCAATCACGACCGGGGACTGGCGGACGTCATGGCACATTTCGTTGGCGTTCGCGTCTATCAGGAGTATGCATGGACGTTCAACCACCAGCGCTATCTTGCGATCCATGGCCATCAATTCGATCGGTTTCTCCTCAACAACACCGCCTTAAGTGCATTCATCGAAAGGGTTTTCCTGAGCCTGCAGAAGCTCGATTCACGCCATTTCTGGATTGCGCGGTATCTGGACCGTTGCAACTCGGGTTGGCTTAGACTTTCCTGCAAGGTCGCGCGCGGCGCTCTTGCCCATGCACGGGTTCGGGGAGCGGACGTCGTTTTTTGCGGCCACACTCATGAAGCGATGAGCTCGGAATGGAATGGCGTTCGCTATTTCAACTCCGGCTGCTGGACGCACGACCGGCCAACTTATATTACGATCGACGAATCTGGAATCCATATCTGCGATTACTTCAGCGAAAGCTCGCATTCGGAGCTTAATTCCTTCTCATCCTCCTTCCGCTGGCGTTGTTCCCGCGAAAGTGAAGCTTCAGCGGAAACTTTGTTCAGCAACCTGTCAGGGCCGGGGAATTAGGGGAAGTGCTAACGCTGCGCGTGTTGCCATACGGCGCGTCCGGCAAAGAACGGTCCCATGCTTTGGATATATTGAGAAGTCTGGCGGGTTTTTCGCATTGCTTGTACGCAGGCTGAGAGCGGATAAAGATCGTGCCCGATAAGTCCGATCACAAAATCGTTATCCCGCTTATCGAGCCCAAAGCAGGCGAGGCGCACGTCATGGGCATAATCAGCCTCGCCGAACGCATGTCCTATCTTCCCATGCTCGCCGAGAACGCGGGACAATTCCTCCGGCGCCAGGCCGGAAAGAGCGCCTGAGCGCCGCAATGGATACCAGATCGCCCACGACCAGGCTGGGTTCAACACGGTTCGCCGGGGCTTCTCGATGAGCCAATCTTGCAGGTCAGGCTCGTGGCCCAGCGCATACGTGCGGCCAAGCATAGTATATTCCGGCTTGGGGATGAGATCGATGAAGGGTGGTTTAAGGAGGAAGTCCCGCGCTTGCTCTACGAAAAAACCTGGGTCAACCGCCCAAAGCAGCAAGCCCACGCCGCGAGGGTCATTGACGTCCTGATAGAGTACCGCTTCCATTCCTGCGTGCGAGAGCGCTGGAACGAGCAGCTCCCGAGCGCGGCAGTTTCCGAAGGCCAGAAACTGCATAAAGAGCCGGGCGTCAGAAGACGACGGCTCGCCATTGCGCACGGCGCCTTTTTCCCGGAGGTCCAGATCGATAGCCATAGAGGATCTCAATTGTGCCACAACCGCCGTCAGGCCGATGGCGTGCAGACGGTGCGGTGCTTGCTGCGGCTAAGCTTCCTTCTCCCGGCGGTGCGTTTCCTGAAAAGTATGAATGACACGATGGAGAACCGTGAGATTAGAAAGCACGACAATCACCCAAAGCACTGCCGCAATCCGCTCGGCGAGAGCTCCGATAATCAGCAGAACGATGCGCTCCGGCCGCTCCAGGAAGCCGACCTTGCAGGAGCGGATCACGTTTTCCGCCCGTGCGCGCGTATAGCTGGTCATGACAGCGCCTACCATCGCTGCGGCCACGAGTATGACATACCAAAAACGGTCTCCGCGGCTGTAATAGACGAGAAGCCCAGTGAGCAGGAAAAGATCTGAATATCGATCCAGAACCGAATCCAGAAACCCGCCAAAAGGGGTGACGCGATGACTGATGCGAGCCACAGGCCCATCGGTCAGGTCAAAAATGGCGGCGACGATGATCGTCACCCCCGCCCAGCGAAAGTAGCCGAAAGCGAAAAAATACGCCGCAATCAGGTTGATGAGCAGGCCGATGGCGGTGAGTATGTTTGGGTTGATGCGCCGTCGGACGAACGTCCTCACGATCCTGTCGAAGAGAAACTTACCGCCTTGCCCGATCTTGGCGCTGATCATAAGTCTGGCATCTGCCTCCCAACGTTCCGCTGGCGGATTTTACGCGGGCAGCGCTCGCCCTCTATCTTACGCGGGAAGCAAGCGTGAGGCAAAGGCGCGGCATCCGCGATGGGAACCTGGTTACGAGGGGGCGTCAGAAGCAGCGAACAAGCCAACGGTCGCTCGCAAAGTTGGCCAAGCGGAAAGGAAGTACACCGCCAAACGTACCTGTTTCTTTGCGGAATCTGGCGATGTTATCCCGGCCTGTGGGTTGAGGGTTTTCGTCCGTAGGACAACTTCTTCACAGCTTCTCACTCGCCGGGTCGCATGGCCAGTATTTCCCGGCGGCCGGAACGAGTGAGAAAAGTCTTGAAGCTTGCCTGTGGCAAAAGCTGTTCCACTTGCCGGTTCGTGATGGGGGGATATGGAAACGGCTTTTGCGGCTCCAATTCGCAGTGGGAAACGGTCAGGGATTCGAGCCACCAGCGTCGCTCGATTCCCGAGACATGACGTGGC
>JASHON010000050.1 GCA_030041095.1 Terriglobia bacterium | reverse complement strand
TAATTGGACAGCACCGTGAAAAATTCCGTGCCCCTGCCGACCCGTTCCCCTCCGCCGCCGGGGGAACCTGGTTTTCAAACCAGCCTTCAGGGGCGAAGTTTGTTCAATAGAATCAACAAGCGGTTTGCTGGCCCGAAGCTAATTTGGACAGCCCTGGGTTTGAAACCCGCCCCTACCCCAAACGTTTTCACGCTTTGCGAGTGTTGCGAAGCGACATCTGGAAAAACTCGACGCCGCGGCGAGTGGTGCGCCGGCATCTTGCCGGTCTCCGTTGAGTTGAAGCGAGTTGCCGGCTGGAAGTCGGCGCTACGGCAACTCCCGAAAGGCTTTTTCCGCAACCTGTAAAGTCGTTGGAGCCTGCGACGCATTGCGGCTAAAGTCATGCCCTGACACGAGGCGGCTTCGATCAATCCCAAAATGTAGAAACTCAGGGGCGAGGCGCAGCCTCACCCTAAAATAATTCGGTCCCTGGCGCTCTCGGAAAGGCAAGCCTTTCCGCACGTCAGGCGGCCAAGCCGCATCATACCCAGTGCGACACCGCTGAGTAAATGTAGAAACTCCAGGGCATGACTTCAGTCATGCCGCCTCAGCTCCGCCCGATTGCCGGGCTTTGCAGCATGCTGAAAAGCACCCTCAACGAATGTCATGCAGAGCGTAGCGAAGAATCCCGGCATTTGTTTCCAAAGAAATGCAGAGATGCTCGCCTCGCTCAGCATGACACACGGGCCTTTTGAGCAACTCACAAGATGCCGAAAGGCGCTCCTTTATGAATATAGCGGCATTCTACAGCGCTGTGACCCGGCCTTCTCGACCTGTTCAGGAGTGAATTCGTCCCAACCACAACAGCGGCGTGAGGGAGGCGTAGCGGCGGAACAGAGTGGTGCGCCTTTGGGGGCATCGACGATCCACTCGACCCGCCAAAGAGGCGAGGTAAGGATGCCGCGATCGGTCCCTGCTCCGAGGCCAGCCGAAAAGTCTTTTGCGCTCACCTCCATCAGCACAATCCAGTGAGATGATAGAAACTTGTTTCCAAACAGGCCGGTGGTGGTCTACGCTCGTCTGCTGGGAAGAGTCCGAATATGATGCGTTCTGCATGCCAATGGTGCTTATTTGCCGTGCTCGCCGGCGCGTTGTTTACGGTGGCCGGCGGTGCCGCTCCGCCCGGCGGCGCCATGAAGTCACCACGCCGGCAATTCGAGGGCCGGTTGCACGCAATTGCTTCAAGCTTTGGCGGCCACGTGACGCTGGCCGGCGAGGATCTGAAGACCGGCGAGCGCTTCGGGCTGTTTCCCAAACGGCCTGTCCAGTCAGCTTCCGTCATCAAGCTTCCTGTCATGGTTGAAGCCTTCTTCCTGATGAGTGAAGGGAAGCTGCATTGGTCGCAGCGGGTCACCATGAATGCGTGGGATCGCGTCCCCGGCTCCGGAATTCTCCAATTTCTCAGCCCGCACACGGGCCTGACGCTCGGCGACGCCATCACTTTGATGGTCGACCTGAGTGATAACACCGCCGCCAATATTGTGATTCATGAAACCGGAATCGCTGCGGTGAACGCCCGCATGCGGCAATTGGGGCTAAAGCGCACCAAGTTATACTCGTATGTTTTTCATGCCTCGCATCCCGAGTCGGCGGGAGAAAAGCGCTTTGGGCTCGGTGAAACCACCGCCCTGGATATGGTGCGCCTCCTGGCGTTAATCCAGGAGCATCGCATACTGACCCCCGCCGCATGCGACCACATGCTGCAGATTCTCCGCCAGCAGCAGGATAATGACGCCTTTCCGCGCTACACGGATGCGTTCCCGAATGTCAGTTGGGCGCATAAGACAGGAGCGCTCGATGCGGTTCGCAACGACGCCGGCATCGCAGAGACGCCGGCAGGGCCAATCGTGCTTGCCGGCTTCGCGTACGATTCTCCGGACCGGCATTGGACCGCGGATAACGCTGCACTGCTTGTGCTGGCTCGTCTGGCTCGCGCGGTCCTGGCCCATTTCCTGCCCGCGGCTTCAGCGGCCGCTTCAGCAAAGTAATTGAGGAATCTGTTAGTGAGGGAGCGCCAGCGTGCTATTGGTCGCGGAGAGCCTCGGACTCGCATTGGGCGCATAATAACCGGGACGCGTGCGGACAATCAGCCGCTGGTGACCGTGAGGAGCCGAAGCCACCACGCGAATCGCGCGGAAGGTCCCGTCACGAGCTTTATTCGTGGGGTAGTACGCCAGCGTGTATTGATCGCGGATGGAATGGGCGATGGTGCCACAGACCTCGTTCACCTGCGAAAGCGTCTTCGGAAAGTAGGCCTTGCCTCCGGTAGCGTCGGCCAACTCTTTCAGGATTTTCGCAGCATGCCGGTCCCCACCGCTCCCGATGTGAAACAGGCCGCCCGAATGGTCGCCGCCGAGCAGGCCAATCGTATAGATTTCCGCGTTTGACTGCTCCGCGTATCGGAGCAGTTGAGGGAAAGTATAATTGCTCGAATTGTCCTCGCCGTCCGTAATAACCAGCAGCACCTTTTTGGAGCGATTGCCCAGCTTCAGATGGTCCAGCGAGGCATATACCGCGTCGTAAAGAGCCGTTCCCCCGCGCGCGTCAATGTGGTCCAGTGCCGCTTTCAGTTGTTGGATGTTAAGCGCAAAGGCGCCCGGCGTATCGATGTAATAGACATCGTTGAAATTCACCACAAAGACCTGGTCGTTGGGGTTGGACGTGTTAACGAAGGTCCACGCCGCCGCGTTGACGGAGGGCCGCTTGTCCGCCATGCTCCCACTGTCATCGATGACGATGCCCATCGTCACCGGAATGTCCGCATGCGAGAAGATCGCAAGCTTCTGCAACTGTCCGTCTTCGTAAACTTTGAAATCGTCCTTGCTGAGATCATCGATCCGGCGCCCGTGATGGTTCGTCACGGTAGCGTGAAGCACCACCAGGTCGACGTTTGAGTGAAGCGTAAAACTTTGTTTCCCGCCGGTCTGCGACTTCGGACCGGCCTGAGCTAGGGTGTTTGCCAGGGCAGCCGCCACCAAAAGGCAAAGCGCCACAGCCACCAGCATCATGCCAGGTGCGGCGTGACGGAGTGCGTTCTTACGTAGTCGGTGCATAATAGCCTGTTCGAGCGTAGACTTGCAGCGGCGGCAGACCCCGCGGAGGGTCCACCTTCACTTTGATGCGGTGCCATTTGCCGTCGTCGATCATATTCGACGGATTGTAGCCAATCACGTATTCGTTGCGAAGCTCCATCGATATTTTTCCTGCAATGTCCGGGAGTTCGTCGGGATCTTCGACCGCAAACATGCGTCCTCCCGTCATATTGGCCAACTCCGACAGCAGGCCCGGGCCCGCTGCTTCCTCGGGAGTGCGGTCCCGCGAAGCGAGCGGCTCGAACACGCCAATCGCGTAGATCTGCACGTCGGATTCCTTCACCATCTCCTTAATGTCGCGAACCGTGTAGCGGCTATGATTCTCGCCGCCGTCCGAAATGATCAGCAGCGCCTTACGGTCTGTCGTGGCTTTCCTCATTTCCTCCATGCCCAGATAAATGGCGTCCAGCAGTGCGGTTCGGCCTCCCGCCTTTACGAACAGAAGACGGTCCTGAAGATTCTGGAACTTCGACGTAAATCCGGAGACCAAATGGGGAGCCTCGTTGAAGTTGATCACCATGAACTCATCTTGCGGATTCGAGGTCTGAAAAAACTGGAGCGCAGCTTCCTTTGATTTCTGAATCTTATCTGCCATCGAACCGCTTGAATCAAAGATGAGCCCAACCGAAATCGGCGCATCCGTCGTGTTGAAGGAAAGGATTCTCTGTTTCACCTTGTCGTCGTAAACGGTGAAATTGGACTTCTCCAGGCCTGTGACGATACGGTCGTAGGGATCGGTGACCGTCACGTTGACGAGCACACGATTGACGCGCACGCGGTAGGGCGTTGTGAAGATCGGCGGCCGGCGGATTTGTACCTTTGCTCCTGGTCCAGCCGGCGCATTCTGTTGTGAGTTTGAGGGGGGGCTTTGCGCCTGGCCCGACGTCCAGGCTATGAGAAGCACGACAAGCACCAGCCACTTACCAGGGCCCGCCTCTCGAGCGTTCATCGCAGGCGTCCTCACGTGCCGCTGTCCCGGAACCGAATCAAGCCAGTCCCTGGAACGCAGCCTCCGCAGTATCCACATTGCCAGTTTAACATCGTCATCGCCGCAGGCAAAATTACGGACTGCGCGCTCGGAATATGCGGGCTCGGTCAAGCGCCGCGAAGCGTCAGGAGAGCCCTCACGCATGCTCCTCCGCCGCCCCGCTGCCGGCAATCAGCGAGGGCCGTTACAGCAGGTAAAAGAGACTCAAGCGCGGTATTTGATAATGCTCGAAGAGGCGCTTCTTCAGGAACTGGCGATGCAGCGAGTCAATGTGCGCCGCATCCAGCTTGCGCCGGTAGGGTGAGATACTTCGATCCACTTCCTCATGAATCCGGCCGAGCATTCCTGTGGGCGAGCCGCGAATGAGCGTTGCCGTTACCTTTTCCTCAACCGACGTCAAGGCGCGCTCGAGCGCTTCGAGATCGTCCAGGGGCACGCGCGAATCGGGCGCGGTGAGCGCGTCCATCTCCGCCGCCATTTCCGCCAGCTCTGTCTTCAGCGTCCCGGTGGGCTGGCGTTCTGCGGCTTGCCTTAATGCGCCCGAGCATTTCAGTAAGTACCCGGCCAGCTCGCCCAACGGCAGCGGCGAGTGAGCAGCGCCCGCGGCAATGGAAGCAGGCGCGCCTTCAACGGATGCGCGCTTGACCTCTTCCGCAGCCACCATAATCTCTTGGGCACAGTACGCCAGGCCGTTGATTTTGGTGAGCCGCCGGCGGCGCGCAAATTTATGGAACGAGCGCTCGATTCCTGCGGCGACAGCTTCAAGCGGAATGCCGGCCTCTTTCCAGGACTCGATCAAAGCCCAATCCAGCGTTGAGAGGAGTATCGGAGTCCCACGCTGACGGCGGAAGCATTCCTCCACTTCCGTAAAGTAGTTAAAATAATTCTCCATAAATCGCACTCACCACCCCGGCTCCTCCCCAATCTCAGAAATGCGGGACACGAGCAACCGGTTTGGGCCAGTCAACGCACTTCGGAGGGTTCGCCATGCCGCCGCGCGGCGGCCAAGTGGCGCTCGTGGATGATCCGGAGCCCCTCGAGAGTGAGCGAGGAGTCCACAGCCATCTTGTATTTTGAAGCCGGAGCCAGCATGGCTGCCTGACCTCCGGTGGCGATGATTTTGACGCCTTTGCCCATTTCTGCGCAAACGCGGTCCAGGATGCCGTCAACGAGTCCAAGAACACCGTAATAAAGTCCCGATTGCATGCTGGCGATGGTATTGGTGCCGATGACGCGTTGAGGCTCACGAACCTCAACCCGTGGCAAGCGTGCTGCCCTCTGAAACAGCGCCTCCGCCGAAACAGCGAGTCCCGGTGCGATCACGCCGCCCAGGTATTCTCCATTCGCCGAAACAGCGTCAAAAGTGATGGCTGTGCCGAAATCCACAATCACGCACGGGCCTCCGTACCGCTCAAACGCCGCTACGCTGTTGGCAATGCGATCCGCGCCCACCTCCAGCGGATTATCGTAGTGAATGGGCATGCCCGTTCGTGTGCCCGGGCCGAGGAAGACCGGCTTCACCCGGAAGTATTTCCCGGTCATTTCCTCGAGCACGCCGTTGAGTGGCGGGACGACGGACGCGATCATCGCGTGCTCGACGCTGGCAGGATCAATGGCACCCAGAACGAGCAAGTTGCGGACCAGGATTCCATATTCGTCGGCCGTGTAGGCACGGTTCGTTGACAGGCGCCAGGTCGCGCGAAGGTCTCGCCCGGCATAAACGCCCACAACCGTGTTGGTGTTTCCAACGTCAATCACCAGAAGCATCGAATTCCGCTATCGGGCCTGCTTGATTTCGACAACCTCAGCGGAAAGCAAGGATTCTTCCCTGCCGTCTTCGAAGCGGACGCGCAAGGCGCCATTCGCGTCGAGGCCAACCGTTGTGGCCCGCTGCTCTCCTTCCCTCCAGTTCACCCGGACGCGACGGCCCGATGCAAAGCTTGAGACCGCCATCCAGCTCCGAACAATCGCCTGGCCTCCCTTGCTGAGCAGGATCTCGTAAGATGATTGTACTTGCTTCAGAAGCGCCACCAGCAGGCGCGCCCGAGAATAAACCCTGCCACCTTCGATTCGCAGCGATGTTGCCACTGCGCTTAACTGGCCGGGAATCCGGGAGTGATTAACATTGAGTCCGACCCCCAGAACCACCGCGTGAACGCGATCCGTTTCGGCATTCATCTCCGTGAGGATGCCGCCCACCTTCTTGCCGCCCAGCAGGAGGTCGTTCGGCCAGCGTATTTCCGGCATCAAACCCGTCGTTGCCGCCACCGCCTGATGTGCCGCCAGCCCTCCCATAAGCGTCAGGATGGGCGCTACCGAGGGTGGGACCTGGGGCCGGAGGATGATGGAAGCGTATATGCCGCTGGACCTTTCCGAATACCACTCCCGACCGAACCGACCACGGCCCTTGCGTTGCTCCTCCGCAACCACCACGGTGCCGTGCGGCGCACCCTCGTTCGCTAGCTTCATTGCGGTGGTGTTGGTGGAATCGAGAGTAAAGTAATGAACAATCTTCTTTCCGATCGTTTGATCCCCGAGCCCAGCCGCCACCAGACTTGGGGCCAATACGTCCGGAAGACGGCGAAGCTGGTAGCCCTTTCCCACGTGCCCCTGAATCTCGACCCCATGCGAACGGAGCTGATCGACCCACATCCAGACCGTCTCGCGGTTCACTCCAATCTCGGCGGCAATTTTTGGTCCGGGGACTACCACGGTAGCGTTTTCTGCGAGCAAACGAATCAAGCGGTCGATCTGGCGGCTTGTCGGATTGGGCAACATCCACTTCGGATTAACGATTGAGAATTCCCGGCAGCGCCTCTCCACTCCATCCGCACTGTGGGGCGGCAAGCTGCGCTTCCGTGTCGCCGCCGTGGCCGCCCATCGTCAATCGACCATCATCCATTCAAATGCTCGAGGCGCTCCACAACTTTGCGATGCTCGGCGGAAAGCTCCTGGTGGCGCCGCTCGGCGCTTCGGACGATTTCGCCGGGCGCCCGGCTGAGAAACTGCTCGTCATGAAGCTGATCCTGCAACTGCGTCATGGATTGCTCGAGCTTCCGTTTTTCCTTTAACAGCCGCTCCCGCTCGGCGGCAACGTCTTGCTGACTATCGTAAAAAAGCCTCAAGTCCACGGAAGACGATACCGGAATCCGCTCCACGCTGGCAGCCAGGCGGGCGCGGGTGAAATTGAGGCCTTCGAGTCCAGCCAGACGCAGGATCGCTTCCTGATGCTCCCGTAACAGATCCAACAGACGCCCATCCTCGCTGGCCACCTGGGCGCTGGGTTTTTGAGTGTGAATGTTTCTCTCGGCCTTGGCGTTTCGCACCGCAACCACAAGCTCGCGAATGGTTTCAAACTGCTTTTCCGAAACCGGGTCCAGCGCCTCGCTCCGCACCAACTCGAACGGCTGAAGTGACAGCGAGTCGCCCGAAGCGCCAGGAAGCTGATTGGCGAGCTCTTCCGTAACAAATGGCATGAAAGGATGGAGCAAGTGCAACGCTGCCGCGAAGACCCTCATCAGGTTGATCCAGTGGACGGAAGGCCTTGTCTCCAGCGGCGTTGAGGAAATGGCAGGCTTGATCCATTCGAGGTACCAATCGCAGAATTCGTGCCAGAAAAAGTGGTAGACCACATGCGCCGCTTCGTGAAAACGAAAAGCCTTCAGAGCCTCATCCGTCTCGCGCGTCACGCTGGCCAGGCGGGAGAAAATCCAGCGGTCGATGAGCGCGGGCCGAGGCTCGCCCGCCGAAGCGGGAACATTCCCCCGCTCGGAAGAAACGACCAGACTGTAGCCTAACTCCGCGACAGGTTGGATCATGACGGCGAGTTGCTCACGGACGGCTTCGGGCAAGCGGTGCGCGTTCAGCAGAACGAACCGGCCGGCATTCCATACTTTATTAGCAAACGCCCGGTAAGATTCGATCTTATCTTTGCTAAACGCGATGTCCGTCCCGGGTGCGGCGCTCGCCGCCAGCGCAAAGCGAACTGCGTCCGTCCCATACTTTTCCGTTACTTCGAGCGGATCCAGAACGTTTCCTTTCGTCTTGGACATTTTCTGCCGCTCTGCATCACGAACGAGTGCGTGAACGTACAGTTCCCGAAAAGGGACGTCGCCGGTCAGTTTCAGCCCCATCATGATCATCCGAGCGCCCCAAAAGAACAGAATGTCTTCGCCCATCACCATCAGGTCGTTAGGATAGAAGCGGCGAAGATCGTCCGATGGTTCCGGCCAGCCTAGCGTCGCGAACGGCCAGAGCGCGGAACTAAACCATGTGTCGAGAACGTCCTCCTCCGAGCGAAGCTCCAGCGTGCCGCATTTCGGACAAGTCCCGGGCCGCTCGGACGCCACCACCATTTCGTCGCAGGCTGCGCACGTCCATGCCGGAATGCGATGTCCCCACCACAGTTGCCGCGAAATGCACCAATCGTGGATGTTTTCCATCCAGTTCAGATACTTCTTGATGCCGTTTTCCGGCACGATCTTGATTCGGCCGGCCCGCACCGCCTCGATGGCGGGCTCCGTCAAAGGCTTCATCTTCATGAACCACTGCATGGAAGGCAGGTATTCGATATCCGTTTTGCACCGCTGGCAGGTGCCCACGCTCAATGCGTGGTCTCGTTCGCCTTCGAGTAAGCCTTGGTTCGCCAGATCGCTCAGAATCGCCTTTCGCGCCTCGTAACGGTCCATATTCCGGTAGCGGCCCAGTGACTCGTCCGCCGCTTCGATCCGCGCGTCGGGAGCGATCACGCTGGACCAGCCCAAGGTGGGATGACGCAAAGCCATGGCGAAATCGTTCGGATCGTGGGCTGGAGTTATTTTCACCGCGCCCGTTCCGAACTTGGGATCGACAAAATCGTCTGCAATCACCGGAATCACCCGGTCTACGAGCGGGAGCCGAAGCTTGCGGCCAACCAACCGGCCGGCTTTCGGATCCTGCGGGTTTAGGGCAACGGCCGCGTCGCCCAGCATGGTCTCCGGGCGTGTCGTGGCTACGGTGACGAAGTCCTGGCTGCCCTCGAAGGGATAGCGGATGAACCACAGCTTTCCCTTCCGCTCTTCATGGATGACTTCCAGATCCGAAAGAGCGGTCCGGCATCGCGGGCACCAACTGACGACGTACCGGTCGCGGTAGATGAGTCCTTCCCGGTGCAGTCGCACGAAGGCTTCAATGACCGAGCGCGAATACGCCGCGTCCATCGTGAACCGTTCCCGGCTCCAGTCACACGAAGCGCCGAGCCGCTCCATCTGCCTTTTGATGGTCCCGCCGTTCGCTTCCCTCCATTTCCAGCAGCGCTCGATGAATTTTTCGCGGCCCATGGCGAGTCGCAGCCGCTGGCCTTCACGCTGCCAAGCGCTGTTCGCGCGGGGTCCCGGCTCGAGTTCCGGCAAGGCTTCACGGCCGAGCTCGCGCTCCACGATCATCTGCGTGGCAATCGACGCGTGGTCAGTGCCGGGCAGCCACAAAACGTCATCGCCGGACATGCGGCGCCAGCGCATCAGGACGTCAACTTCCGTGTGCTCCAGCATGTGGCCCATGTGGAGCGAGCCGGTGATATTGGGCGGCGCAATCACCAGGCAGTAGGTTGGGCGCGAGGCGTCCGCCCGGGGCCGATAGAGTTGGCGCTCAACCCAAATCCGCGCCCATCGCGGCTCGATGCTTTCCGGGGTATAAACCTTGGGAATTTCAAGCTGCATCACGTTTTCTGGCATGGCAACCCTAGCGCCGATCATAGCATACGAATCCAGGCCAACAAGGAGCGGGCCGAATGGGAGTGGCGCCTTGCCTTTGTTCACGATGACCGCGGTGCGCCGCAGCCGGGCTCGCGCTACAATAGGCAAGTGAAAGCTGGCAGGATGTGAGGCCACCAGGAAACGGAGCGAGGCAGACTCTCCGCCTGTTGATGCATCATAATCCTCATAGGGCCTGCACGGTTCGCGCCGCGCTTCGCCTTGTTCCCTTTCGGTAAGGTGTATCGAGAAGACACAAACTTGCGGACGGGTGCTGTGTAATGAAGGATGAGCCTGATTTTCATTTTCTGCTCGAGGAGAGCGAGACGGCAAGGTGGCGCCGCCTGGCGCTGTTTTTGCTTTCTTTGATATTCGAAGGCGCGTTCGTGGTTTTTCTTGGAGTTGCCTCCGGCTGGATGCAGCGCTACGAGCAGAGACTGGCGCTGGCAGAAATGGCCAGGCAACAACATGAGCAGACGACGTTCCTTGTGATGCCTCCCGATCTCCAGAAGGCCCTGCGGGCTCCCAGAACTAATCTCCTCTCGAACAAAAACCGGCTGGCGCGCGGACCCTCCCCCATCATCAAGAAGAACGGCCTGCCGATGCCTTATCTCCGCGGCAATACCCACGTGCCTAAGCTGGCCGGCGGGGCGAAGTCACCGCCCCCCAAGCTTGCAGCTCCTCCAGCCCCAGCGCAAGCCAAGCAACCCACCACTCCTAAACCCCAGCCTCCGCCTCCGCAGGTCAAGCCCAAAATCCTGCTTTCAGATTTGACGCCGCCCTCCCGGCCGAATCCATCGCTGGCAGCTCGACTGGGAATCGCAACGCCGGGTGAGGCCATTCAGCGGTCCTTGCAAGCGGCGGCGCAAGGGCGCAGTTCTGGGCAGATTCCCGGCCCTGGCGAATCTCCGGACCAGTTGAATAACCTTAACCCTAACTTCAGCACTTCCGGTCCGATTATCCTTTCCAATACGCGGGGTGTGGATTTTGGTCCGTACCTTGCCGAGATTCTGGAGATTGTGAGGGAGAACTGGTATGCCGTCATTCCGGAGTCTGCGCGGTTGGGAGAAAGGGGCCGCGTCGCGCTCGTTTTTGCCATCGAGAAAAACGGAACGGTTGCGCATCTCGAGCTCGTGAGTTCGTCGGGAAAACAACCCTTGGACCTGGCGGCGCTATCCTCGATCAAGTCGTCGGATCCGTTTCCGCCTCTGCCTTCCGCATTCACGGGGCATCGATTGTTATTGCAATTCAACTACTTTTATAACGAAACCCCTTGAACGTCCTCGATCGATCGGCTAAGATTCAATTCGATCTAAGGCCCGACACTCGTTCGCGTGCGTCCATCTCTCATGACCGCCCTTCCGGCCAGGACGGCTTTGCAGCGCCTCCTTCTGATGCTTGCGCGTCCCTCTCAGCGGCAGTTTTGGGGCGCCTGGCTGCTGCTTCTGGCGATCTTCCTGGGACTGATATGCAAGACACTATGGCGGTGGCTGTAAACGCGCAAATTCAGGGCTATCCGTTGATCGCTCTCATGGGACCCACGTCGTCCGGAAAATCTGCTCTTGCCCTGCGCGTCGCACGGCAGTTAAACGGGGAAATCGTCAACTGCGATTCCATCCAGGTGTATCGCGGCCTCGAGATCGGTTCAGGCAAGGTTCCCCCTCGCGAACGGGGTCATATTCCGCACCACTTGCTCGACGTAGTTTCCATTCAACAAACCATGACCGCGGGCGAGTATCGCCGGCTTGCCCGCCGCGCCCTTGAGGGAATACGCGAGCGAGGACACCTGCCGATCCTTGCGGGAGGAGCAGGACTCTATATGCGAAGCTTTTTGGACGGCCTGTTCGATGGGCCGCAACGCTCGGAACGGCTTCGGGAGCGCCTGAAGACTGTGGAAGCGCGTCATGCAACAGGCTTTCTCCACCGCATGCTGGCGCGTATGGACCCTGTAGCGGCCTCCCGCATTCACCCGCGCGACGTGCAGAAACTGGTTCGAGCGGCAGAAGTGTGCCTGCTTTCCGGGCGGCGCATGTCAGAGCTGCACGGCCAAGGACGGGGACAGGACGCGCTCACCGGATATCGTGTGTTCAGAATAGGTCTTTGGCCGAGCCGCTCAGAACTTTACCGTCGCATCAACCGGAAAGTCGAGGAAATGTTCGCGGCGGGGCTGGTCGATGAAGTTCGCGCTTTGCTGGTTGGTCATGGCGGCGCAACAACCTCCATTCCAGAGCCGCTGAGCGCGCTCGGTTATTCGCAAGCGTCGAGGGTCACGCGCGGTGAAATGAATCTTCCGGAGGCTGTGAAAGATACCCAGATCAAGACTCGCCGGTATGCCAAGCGACAAATCACCTGGTTTCGCCGGGAAAGCGGCGTCATGTGGTTCAATGGATTCGGCGACGATCCGGAAATAGAAACTCGCGTGGTTCGCTGGCTTCGCTCCGCCCTTTCAACGACCTTGAGCGCCTCAGGATGACCCGAGCTCCCGAACGACTGCACAACCAGAAAGGACCTGTCCATGAACAACGCTTCAGATGGCAAGAAAGAGGCAATCGATAAGACGCTGCAAAGCATCCAGGAAAGCTTTCTCAATAGCATCCGGCGGGAAAAATCTCTTGTGACGATTTATCTGATCAGCGGCGTGAAGCTTTCAGGACGCATTCGAAGCTTTGACAAGTTCTCCGTAATCCTGGAGAGCAATCACCAGGAGCAACTTATTTTCAAACACGCGATCTCTACCATTGTGGCCTCGCGCTCCACGCCTGCGCCAGCGCCTCACCAGGCAGAAACGGAGGCCTAGGATTCCCCTGTCGCAATCAGGAGAGAAAGTCTATCTGGTGGTCTGGAAGTCGAGCCGGAAAAGTAAGGCGGGCGCAACGGATTACCGGGCGCGACTGCCAGAGGACGAACTTACGGAACTTCGCGCGCTCGTTTCGAGCGCAGGAGGGCAAACCGTGGGTCTGAGCGTCCAGGTCTCACCAGAACCCGACCCCGCCACGCTGATTGGCCGAGGAAAAGTTGACGACGTGCGGTCATCGGCTTGGGCGTGCGAGGCCCGGTGTGTGGTGTTCAGTCACGATCTGACGCCCACTCAGCTTCGTAATCTCGAGCGGGCAATGGATTTGAAGGTGATTGACCGCACGCAGCTTATCCTGGACATCTTCGCAAGCCGCGCGCGAACTCGGGAAGGCAAGCTTCAGGTGGAGCTCGCCCAACTTACCTATTTGCTTCCCCGGCTCGTAGGCCGTGGAGCGCTGCTCTCAAGGCTGGGAGGCGGCATTGGGACACGTGGACCGGGCGAGCAGAAGCTTGAATACGACCGGCGGCGAATCCGCGCGCGCATCGAGAAACTATTGCGTGGCATCGAGCAGATCCGATCGCAACGCTCCATCCATCGCGCTCACCGGCTGGAACGCGAGTTCCTGACCGTGGCGTTGGTCGGCTATACCAATGCCGGTAAATCTGCGCTGTTTAACGTCTTGTCCGGAGCCAAGGTAGAAATTTCACCGAGGATGTTCGCCACGCTCGATCCCACAGTCCGCACGCTGCAACTCCGCTCGCGGCGTAAAGTCCTGCTCACGGATACGGTCGGTTTCATCCGTCACTTGCCACCTGCGCTGGCGGAGGCTTTTCGAGCTACTTTTGAGGAGTTAGAGGCCGCAGACCTTTTGCTTGATGTTACTGACGCTTCCCAGCCGCGATATGCGGAGCAGCATCAAGATGTGGAAGAATTACTCGAGACCATGAGGCTCTCCGCTTTGCCCCGGCTGCGCGTGTGGAACAAAATCGATTTATTGTCGCCTGCTGCAATCCAACGTCTGCCGCGCGGCCCACAGGATGTGCTAGTTTCTGCTCGTACTGGAGAGGGTATCGCCGAGCTGCTTCTTCAAATCGACCGAATGCTCGACGCGGACCGTGTCGTTGAAACCACTTTTGAGATTGGCTCCTCTGATGGGCGGTCCCTTGCATTGTTGCACCGCCTGGGAACGGTCTTGGAGACGGAGTACGTTGACGGCCGCTTGCTGGTTCACGTTCGGGTCACTGCGTCAGCCGAGGCTCGGCTTCATGCGGCTTTGCGTGCGGATTAAAGTGTTTTGCAGGCAAAACCAGCAACATTTTCGCGGGGATTGGGGCTGTGGAAAAAATTGTGAAAAATATTGAACCGGCTTGCCTCGTACCGAAGGCGATACTTAGTTAGCCGGGTATCTTGCAGGTTCAGTAATGAGTCTGACCCCTTTAGTTTCAATGGGTTAATGCCGGTGCGGCAACCTCCCACCACGGACCGTTACATAAGTCTAATCTTAAGCGCGGGCTAAGCTTTGGCTGAGTTTTGCACAACGCCAGCACAGCCGATGAATCTTTTGCCTAGCCCTTTTGAACGAATCGGCGCAGCCACCGCTCAGATCCGCCAGCCGTTGAGCTAGCTGCTTAGCCTACA
>JASHON010000049.1 GCA_030041095.1 Terriglobia bacterium | reverse complement strand
ACGTGGCCGGCGGAATCGGCATTGCCGCGCTGCTTTTGCCCGCCAAAGCGCTTGCGCGGCATCGCATTCCGCAGCGGCTCTTCTTTGGCGGTAGAACGCTAGCGGACCTGGCCGGCCGCGAAGATTTTGAGCCATTGACAGGACGCGTAATCCTTGCCACTGAAGATGGCTCAGCCGGACATCGTGGTTATGTTACGAAGCCGCTTGAGGACTATTTGGAGCGCCATCGAAGCAAGAAGTTTCTGATGATGGCTTGCGGTCCATGGGGAATGCTTCAGGCGGTTGCGAAGATGGCGCGCGAATACGATCAGGCTTGCCTCGTCTCGATGGAGAATCGAATGGGATGCGGATTAGGCGCATGCTTGGGGTGCTCGATTCGAGTGAACGGCGCGGGGCATGGAATGTACGAGCGCGTCTGCACTGAAGGACCCGTATTTTGGGCCGAGCACGTGGTGTGGCCGATGTAATGCTGCGGTCCCTGCGCCGTTTTTCAAGGCCACTCAAAACTCTTTGCCATGCAAGAAGACGCAACCAGCGCCGCTCACGCCGTCCCGCCCGAACCAGCGAACCGGTTCTTCCCTGCCCTCGACGTGACGCTTGCCGGCATTCACTTTCAGAATCCTGTGCTGACAGCGAGCGGAACGTTCGGCTACGGCAAGGAATTCGCTCACCTCATTGACCTGAATCAGCTTGGCGGAATCGTCGTAAAAGGCATTTCCTCAGAGCCCATGCCGGGCAATCCTGCGCCGCGGATTTACGAGACCGGCTCTGGAATGCTCAATGCCATCGGCCTGCAAAACGTGGGCGCGCGCGCTTTTTTGAATGAGAAGCTGCCTTTCCTGCGCACGCTTAAGACGCGTTGTCTCGTCAATGTGTTCGGATATTCCACGCGCGACTATATTCACTGCATCGAGTTGCTGAACGAGGGCGATGGGATCGATGCGTACGAATTGAATATTTCCTGCCCGAACACGAGCTGTGGCGGGATGGTTTACGGAAGCGATCCGAAGTTGACGGCCGAAGTGGTGGCAGCCTCGAAGCGCGCTTCTCGCTTTCCACTTTTCGTAAAACTCTCGCCCAACGTTACGGACATTGCGCTTTTCGCGCACATCGCTGAAGACGCGGGCGCTGACGGGCTGACGCTTGTGAATACTTTTGTGGGCATGGCGATTGACGTAGAGACACGCACGCCCAGAGTGTCGAACGTGACGGCGGGTCTTTCCGGGCCGGCCATCAAGCCCCTGGCCCTGCGCATGGTTTACCAGACATGCCGCGCCGTGAAGATTCCCGTTATCGGAATTGGGGGCATTGCCACGGCGGAAGACGCCCTCGAATTCCTCATTGCGGGGGCGCAAGCCATTCAGGTGGGCACAGCCAATTTCTACGCTCCCGAAACGTCACTGCGAATCGTCGAAGGCATTCGTGAATATTGCCGGCGCCACCGGTCGAATCTGACGGAGATTTCGGGGAGCCTTCAGCTTGCGGTTGACGCCGAAGAACAGGGCGTCAGGGTGATGCCATGACTTTTGGGGAAAGCGGTGAGCGCAAAGAACAGGAGCAACGCATGCGCCAGGAGGGACGGCTGCCGCCAGGACAGTCCCTCACGCTGAAGTGGCCTGTGCTTCACTATGGCAGTGTTCCCCGGTTTGACGAAGCCACATGGAGATTTCAGGTTGCGGGATTGGTCTCGAGCCCGCTCCGGCTCACGTGGGCCGAGTTCCTCGCTCTCCCTTGCGCCGAAGTAACCTCAGACTTTCACTGCGTGACGCGTTGGAGCCGCTTCGACAACCGCTGGGAAGGAGTCCAGTTCAGGACCATCAACGATCTTGCGCGGCCCGCGCCCGAGGCCACTCACGCGATGGTTTATGGCGCGGACGGATACGCAACAAACGTGCCGCTGCCCGATTTGTCGGGAGAGAACGTCCTGTTTGCCCTCAAGCACGACGGCGAGCCGCTGCCGCCCGAGCACGGCGGCCCGTTGCGGCTGGTTGTTCCCCAGCTTTATGGATGGAAAAGCGCCAAGTGGGTATGCGGCTTGGAATTCATGCCCCACGACCGGCCCGGTTTCTGGGAGCAAAACGGCTACCATCGCCGGGGCGATCCATGGGAGGAACAACGGTTTGATTCAGACTGAGAACCGTTCTCAGTAAATCTCGAATCGCTCCTGATGCGCGGCCGCATCGGACTTGATCACCACTTCTTTTCCTGTCGCGGCTTCCATCTCCGAGATCAGAACACCATCCTTACCCTTCAGCGCCGAGGCCACTTCGGGACTGACGCGAAGGTGAAGCGTTTTCCCGTCGATCCCCGCGGCCATCTTGCGGGCTTCCGCCACGACTTCGCTGCTGACGGTTGCAACGGATTTGACCCATCCTCCGCCGTCGCAATAAGGGCAGGGATCGCAGAGCGTGCGTTCGAGCGAGTGCTTTACGCGCTTGCGCGTGAGCGCCACCAGGCCGAACTCGTTAAATGACAGAATCTTAGTGGGAGCGCGGTCGCGGCGCAGCGCTTCCTCCAACGCGGCGACCACCTTGGCCCGATTGCGGCGCTCGTCCATATCGATGAAATCAATGACGACGATACCGCCGAGATCGCGCAGCCGGATCTGGCGCACAATCTCCTGCACGGCGTCGATGTTGGTCTTCACGATGGTGTCTTCCAGCCGGTTGGTCTTGCCCACGTATTTGCCGGTGTTCACGTCAATGGCTACCAACGCCTCGGTCTGGTTGATGACGATGTAGCCGCCCGATTTCAACCAGATTTTGGGTTTCAAGGCCCGATCGATTTCCGATTGCACTCCGAACTCTTCAAACAACGGCATATCCCGCGCGTAGAGCTTGACCTGCCCGGTCAACGATGGCTGAAAGCGGCTGACGAATTCCGCAATATGCTCGTAGTCGATTTCGTTATCCACTCGAATGCACTTGAAATCCGGCGAGAGTAGGTCCCGAAGCATACGCTCCACCAACGTCAGATCGCGATGGAGCAGCGCCGGAGCTTTGCTTTGATCCGCTTTCGCGCGGATTTCGTTCCATAGATGAGTGAGGAAAGCGAGGTCAGCCTTAAGTTCCTCGTCCGAACGGCCAGCGGCCGCAGTGCGCACGATGAACCCTCCCGAAAGCGATCCCTTGTTCTCGATGATGACGTTGCGCAACCGCAGCCGTTCGTCCTCGGAAGTAATCTTGCGTGAGACTCCGATGTGTGTGATGGTCGGCATGAAGACCAGGTAGCGTCCCGGCAGAGCGATGTGAGACGTAATGCGAGCGCCCTTCGCGCCCAGCGGCTCCTTCGCAATCTGCACCAGAATTTCTTGCCCTTCCTTGAGAAGCTCGCTGATGGGAAGCGAACGCTGATTGCCGGCGCGGAAGGACTCAGGACGGCCGGCGGGCGATGGACCATCGCGCCGCGCCTGCGTGCGAAATCGCCCGCGCCCACGGCGCGGACGGCGCGGAGCCACTCGGGGCCGATGCTGTGTCTCGCGCAGGGTGTAGGACTGCGGCTGGTCTTGCGGAGTCCATTCGTCAGTTTCCGCGTTTGACGCAAGGGCAGACCTGTTTTCCATTGCCGCAGGCTCGCCCTCAGCGCCCGAACCAGCCAGGGCTTCCGCGTCCGTTGTGGAAGGTTCCGGCGCGCTTCCGATTAGCTCATCAGGAGGAATAAATTTTTGCGCCGCCTGCTCTTCATCCGGTTGACTTCCCGTGCTCGCCGTTTCCGAGCGCAAAAACGCCCCAGGCTCGAGTTCAGCTTCTTGCAATTCCTCGCTTGGAAATGAGCGATTGGCTTCGATTGCGTCCCGGCCTTCATGCAAGAAGTCGGTGGCCTTCTCCCCATGACGCGGAAGAGACGGACTTACTTCGGTGGTGTTCAGGTGACCGGACGTTTCTTGCGCTGGGAGCGGCGCTTCGCGATCACTCGTCTCTGTCATAGACATTTTAGGCTGGCCAGGAGAAGGCCCAATTGAATCCGGCCCGCTGTTGTCACTCGAAGGTGAAGTCGCGGCGATGTCATCGGATGCGGCGACGGGCCCTGACGGGGAAACAGGCGCGATCGCTGATGCCGCGTCCACCGCGGGCTCGCCCGGCAGCTCGGAATCAGTTATGCTGGGTGAAGCGGCGGTCTCCGGCGTCTCAAAGGCAGCGTGGCTATAATTTGCCAACGATTCACCGGGCAACGGTTCCAGGCCGTGCGAGCCACCGGCGGCGTGTTCTCCGGAGCCGCTAGGCCGCTCCGGCGATTCGCGCCAGCCTCCCGAACGAAAGTCCCTGAAGCGCCGTCCCCGCCGATGACGCCTGCGCCCTCCAAAGTCGTTTTTCCTCATCTCTGAATATCCGGACTGGGATGAGCTCGCAGGGCTCGACTCCGCCGGCTTGGGCGCTACGTCTTGCGGAGTCACCGAGGCTTCGGCTGGAGCCGATTCCGGCGATTCCGCGTCGTCGGGAGCCGAAACGGCGCCTTTGCTGATTTCCGGAGCCGGCTCAGATTGTTGAGCGGCAGGAGGCGCCGCGTCCGCACCACCCATCCGCGCGACTCGATTCTCGGCGTCCGTAAAGACTCGATCGTATTCTTCGGATTCCTCAAAGAAGTCGGAAACGTAAAGGAAGGCGTCGCGCTCGAGGCCAATATCCACAAATGCGGACTGCATGCCGGGCAGAACGCGATTTACACGTCCTTTATAGATGCCCCCCACCAGTCCCACGTCCGATTCGCGTTGAAAGTTAACTTCTACAACCTGGCCGTCTTCCAACACGGCTACCTTCGTCTCATGCGGAGACGAAGAAATAAGCAACTCTTTAGTCATGAAAAACTCCTCTCTGGAAGCGCAGCGGAGGATCAACTCGCACGGCGAGGATCAACTCCAGGCTTCTACTCGGGCTCTCTGGCATTGTCACCATAGCAGCCAGCTAAGCCCCGCCCCAAAGCCGGGACGCACAGGCCCGTTCCCTTCCAGGGCGTGTCATGATCTTTTCGAAAATTCAACTTCTGAAACCCTCAGTCACCCGCTGCGACCGCGTCAACCCGGATAGCGCCGCCTTCGCGCCTTTCGAAGTTTGCGGTTCTCCTCAAGGAACAAGCCAGCAAACCGCGGAGTTTCCAGGAACGAAAAACTCCGATGTGCTGCCTCTTCCACGCGCTTCTCAAGCAAATGTCCAACTCAGTTCACAAAGCGCTGCTTACGCACGCTCAGTACGAGACCGAGCCCAATGAACGTGAACAGCACCGCAGAGCCGCCCTGGCTCATCAGAGGCAGCGGAATGCCTGTGATGGGAAAAAAGCCAATCATCATCCCTACATTCACCACTACCTGAAAGCTGAGTACGGCGGCCAAGCCTACAACAAAATATGCGCCCGCGCGGTCGCCCGCGCTTTGCGCTGTGCTAAGCAATCGGACGAGCAAAACCAGGTAAAGCAACAGAACGACGGCAGTGCCTGCAAAGCCCTGTTCCTCAGCATATGCCGCAAAAATGAAGTCGGCGTGTGAGACGGGAACAAAGCCCAGGCGTGTTTGCGTGCCTTTCTCAAAGCCTTTTCCCCACAATCCGCCCGAACCAATGGCTATTTTAGATTGAGTAACCTGGTATGCGGTGCCTCGTTGGTTCGCTGTGGGATGAATGAAGGTCATGAGCCGCTGGCGTTGGTAAGGATGCATCACATGCCAGCCTACAGGAGCCAGTAAAGCGGCGGCGACCAGGATCAGGACAAATTGGCGTAGGCGGATGCCCGTCAGGTATACACACGCCGCGACCGACGGGAAAAAGGTAATGGCCGTCCCCAAGTCGGGCTCTAAAATCACCAGCAACGCCGGCAAACCCGCCAGCAAGCCCAGCGCTACCAAGTCCTTAAGGCCAACGGTCTTGACCCTGCGGCCGGCGAAATACGCCGCCACGCATATTATTATAACCAACTTGGCCATTTCGGACATCTGGAAAGTTAACCCACCCATCGCGATCCATCGGCGCGCGCCTTCCACAGGCCGGCTCACCACCAGCGTGGCCAGCAGCCCGAGTACGCACAACACGTAAAGCGCCGCAGAATGGTCGATCACCAGGTGGTAATCAAGATGGGCGAAGATAACCATCATGATAATACCCAGCACCACACAATCGATCTGCCTCTTGTATTGTGCCGCCAGCAGCGTGTGCGTGGTCGTGCTGTAAATCTCCAGGACGCCGATCGCGGCCAGCGCGATCGAAGTAAGGATCACAACCCAATCGATGTCGCGGAAGTTGAAACCTCTGTTCATGGTGCCGTTGTTGCGGTCTGTGAAGTGACCATGGGGTTGGCTGGAGATGCTGGAGGGTGCAGCCAGCCTTTCTCTTCAAAATAGGTTTTGATCACCTGCCCGGCGACCGGAGCCCCGCTCTCTTCCGTGCCATGCATCACCAGAACGGCCACCACAATGGCGGGTTGGGAAGCTGGCGCGTATCCCACAAACCACGAGTTCGGCGTGAAATTCCCATGATGGCCGGCGCGCTGAAACGCATTGCTCACCACCTGCGCCGTGCCCGTTTTTCCGCAAATTGTAATTCCAGGAACGCGGGCGCCAACGCCCGTGCCGCCTCCGTTCACAACACCCCACATCCCCTGGCTTACGGCTTGCACGGTCGCCGGCTGCAATGAGAATTCCGCAGGCCGATTGGGCGGCGGATCCGCGCCCAGCTTAAGAAGCTGGTTCCGAAACGTCAGGTGCGGGCGAAAGAACTCGCCGCCCGAAACCACTCCGGCGACCATGCGAGCGAGTTGAATGGGAGTAACTTCCAGGGCGCCCTGACCAATGGCCACGGAGATCGTTTCGCCGGCATACCATGGGTGATGAAAATCTTTTTCAACCCATGCGGGCGAGGGAACCAGGCCCGGCTCCTCACCAGGTAAATCAACTCCGGTTTTCTCTCCCAGTCCCAAGTGCCTGGCGTAGAAATCAAGCTTCCCGATTCCAAGCATTTTTCCCAGCGTGTAAAAGTAAACGTCGCATGAAATCACGATGGCCCGATGAAGGTTTACACTGCCGTGTCCTGAGTGGTACACCCACCACGTCCAGTCGTGATAAGTGTGTCCGTAGATCGTGATGTAACCCGGGCAAAAGATCGTGAAGCTGGGCGTGATCTCGTGAGACTCAAGAGCGGCGACCGACGTCACAATCTTGAAAACAGAGCCAGGAGCGAGCTGGGCCTGGATCGCCTTGTTCATGAGCGGCTTGTCAGGGTTATCCACAAGCTGCTTCCACTCCGTCGCGGAGATGTGCCCGGCAAAGTCGTTCGGGTCGAATGAGGGATGGCTGACCATCGCTAATACCTGGCCATTGGCCGGGTCGAGTGCGACGACGGCTCCCGGCCGGTTGCCGAGCGCCGCGTCCGCCGCTAACTGCAACTTGAGGTCGAGGGTAAGGCGCAAATCATGCCCCGGAATCGGTGGAATTTCCGCCAGCTCCCCAATTTCCTGTCCGCGGCTGTTCACCAACACGCGCTGCATGCCGTCTGTTCCGGAGAGCAGCGAATTATATTCCATCTCGATGCCGGATTTTCCCACGATGTCACCGGGCCGATATCTCGCGCCCATTTTCGCAACCATCGCTTCCGATACATCGCCAACGTGGCCAAGAGCGGCTGATGCGACATCGTGCAGCGGATAGTATCGGCGTTGGATTTGAATCAGGTCGAGTTGCGGGAATTCTGTGCGGTGGGACTCAATAAAGGCCACGTCATCCATGGAGGCGTCTTTCTTGATCACGATCGGCTGGTAACCCGGAAGCTTGGCGGCTCGGGACAACTGCCTTGCCAACTCGGTGGGATCAAGACTGAGGCCGTGAGCAATGGCCTTGATCTCTCCGGCGGCGAGCTTGTGACGGCCGCCACGGGAGAGCAGCACGCTGAACGCCGGTATGTTGCTGGACAGGACGTGGCCGTCTCGGTCGAGAATGCGTCCCCGCGGAGCAATGATGGGCAACTCGCGAATGCGGTTTCGCCTCGACTCTGAGACATACTTTGGATGATTGGTAATCTGCAACCGCCAATAACCTGCCAATAACACGAGCAGGAGGCCGGCAATGACATATTGAAGCAGGGGAATTTTCCAGGGTGGGAAGCGCGGGTCTTCCGGAAATCGGACTTCCATGCTCTTGTCGCGCGCCAGGAAGCGACGGTCAGAATGCCGGCGGCAGCGGAACGCTCGCGGCTTGCGCCGTCCTCACAGACTGGCTCAGCCGGCCATATGTTTCAAAAAATCGCCTCAAATTCCTAGCCTAGCACAGTCTGATGACGCGCACTAGGAGTCTGTCGGAGATAGATTACGTCCGCCCTGGGAAAAAGGTGGGTCTCGAGGACGGTGGTAACTTTTTTGTTGATATGCGCCGGGAGATCCCTAAGATCAGCGCATGAGCAAACGATTTGGCAACGGCAATCTGAATCAAAGGCTTCTGCTGCCGCCCGCGCTGGAAGACTGGTTGCTGGAGGGGCACCTGGCACGGTTTGTGGCGGAGGTAGTGGAGGCGCTGGACCGATCGGCGATTTACGCGACCTACTCTGTGATCAGCAAAGCTGAGTAGGATTAGAATACCGAGGCGCCACAACGGCTCCAATGAGCAATACTTGTATAGTGAGGACCTTATGCTGGCCATCCGACTTCCGCAGTCCGTTGAGAAACGCCTGGAGAAACTAGCCCGGCGTACCGGGCGCACGAAGACCTTTTACGTTCGAGAGGCCATTCTCAAATACCTCGAAAACCTGGAGGACACGTATCTGGCCGAACGCGCGCTCGAACGCATCCGCAGCGGTGAAGAGCCCACCATTCTCCTTGAAGATGTCATGAAACGTTATGGCCTGGACCGTTGAGCTGTCGTCCGAGGCTGACCGGGAACTGAGCAAGCTCGACGCGCAACACGCCCGGCGCATCCTGAAGTTCCTGCGCGAACGCCTCGCCAAGCTGGACGATCCCCGCAGTCTGGGAGAAGCGCTTCACGGTTCGCGGCTGGGAGAGTTCTGGGGGTATCGCGTGGGCGACTATCGCCTCATCTGCAAGATCGAAGGCGACTGTCTGATCGTGCTGGTTCTCCGCGTTGGGCATCTCAGGCAAATCTACCGCTAAGCCTGCAGCGAAAAAAGAAAGGAAGAAAGGGGACTTGCTTTCTCTTCCCCACCACCATACACTAACAGCCCCCGACGAGGAGAAATGCATGGACGCTGAGTCCCTTGCTCAGATTCAGCAGATCGTAACGAATGCGGTGACCGGTACGGAAGACAGGCTCCGCACCGAAATCGCAGTCGCAGTAAGCGGTACCGAAGACAGACTCCGGACCGAAATCGCGGCCACAGCAAGCGGTACCGAGGACAGGCTCCGCACCGAAATCGCGGCCGCAGCAAGCCACACCGAAGACGGGCTCCGCAGCGAAATGCAAGGGATACGCGAAGAGTTCGGAGAGAAGATAGAAGCAGCGGAGCGCCATGCCGGTGCGCTTTTTGAAGAAACGCTCCACAGGATCGATCTGATTGTCGAGGGGCACCAATCCCTCCGTGCCCAAATCAGCGGGCTCGACCAGAAAATCGATCACGTGTCTGTTGAACTGCAATCCCTTATCAAGCTTTCTTACCGCGAACTGCACGACCACGTGGAAACCCCGGAACAAAGGGTCACGCTCATCGAGAAGCGCCTTAGGCTTACCAACTGAGCTGCCTTTGGTTGTGGCGTGGAATTCCAGCGCTGTGCGCCCTCCGGACCACAAATGCTTCCCGTGTCTATGCCCGAGGTTAACAGCGCCGGCGTGCCGGCGCCACCTTCCCCGGCTACTTGCGCCGGAAAAATGAAAACGAGAAACGGGCTTGACTTTCGCTTTTTATTCCCCTACCATAAACGGGCTCGGGCGATGCGCAGCAAAGCCGCAGCGACGACGGCCCGTTTTGTTGGAGGGGAGGCCGTTCGTCAGACGGCGAACGCGTGAGGGGGTCGCCCGGGCAGATTACCAAACGAGCATCGCGGGTTTGTAACGCATTCATTCCGACTGGAGGCGCTTTAATGACGCTAAGCGAGATTCTTTTACCTGAATTCGATGAAGAAGTCCGAAAGACGAGGAGAACGCTGGAGCGGGTTCCGGCGGACAGGCCTGATTTTGCGCCGCACAGCAAATCCATGCCGCTTTCCCGGCTGGCGCCGCACGTGGCTCAGCTTCCTGAATTCGGCCTCATCGTTCTGACGACGCCGCAGCTCGACTTTTCTTCGGGCAGTTTTCAGCGGCTGGCTTTCGACTCCCCGTCACAGCTTGTGAAGGCCTTGGACGAGACCGCGCCCAAAGTTCGCAAGGCTCTGGCCGCCACTTCTGAGGAAAGCTGGAAGGAGACATGGAAGCTGATCTTCCAGGGCAAGGTTTTCTTTGAGGGAAGCCGGTTCATGGCCTACCGAGAGATGTTTCTGAATCACCTCGTGCATCATCGTGCGCAGCTCGGCGTTTACCTGCGGCTAAACGATCTGCCCGTGCCGGCGCTCTACGGCCCTTCTGCGGACGAGCCGGGAGTGTGAGGCCGTCCGTTCAAGTGCGGCTCATAAATAGCCGATGATGATTGCGGTGAAAGGCAAATCTCCGCAATCACGCCGGAAGAACGCGCCGCGGCAGCGCGAAAGCTCGCGAGGCAAGGCACTGATGCGATGGACGGGGCTGGAGCGTGAAAGCACGCCCTACGCGCGCCTGAAGACGCCCGTTCCTTTTCTCCATCACATCCCCGAAGAATCGGTGGAGCGCATGAGTCCTGGAGACATTCTGCTGCTCGACGCCAGCGTCTCCCTCCGAGCCTTGGTGGATTCCGTCTTCTATGCGCTGCTCGCTTGCCCCTTCTGCGGAAAGCTCGATTTGATTACGCAGTCGCAATATTCGGGGACGGACGCCGTGATTTGCGGCCACAGCGATTGCTCCTCTCATTTTCGCATCACTGAAAAGCGAAACTTTACCTTTCTCCGGTTAAACTGATGGCCACATGTCCCAAGTGCGGCCGTGAAAATCCGGATACTGCGCAGTTTTGTTCTCACTGCCACATGACGCTCCGCTTCACCTGCCCCGCTTGCCGGCACGCGCAAACGCACGGCGGCACCTGCGATCAATGCGGCGTAGACTTCACGAAATACGCGCTGATGATGGAGTTCCAGTTGGAGAGCGAACTGCGCCGCGGGCGCAGCCGCGCGTCAAGCCACCGGAACGCCATTCAGCAAGCATTGCTCCTCCCTGTCACGGGTGGATTTTCTCTGCTGAAATACCTGAGGTCCAGAATGAGCGGCGAATAGGCGCTGGTGGGATCAAAAAATGCTGGTCATGCGTTGTCAGTTCACGCCGCGGCTCGCCACATAGCGCTTGGCGTTTGAGGCCAACTGTTCCGCCGCGGGAAGCTCGCTAACAGCTTTCTGCACCATCGGGTCGTTCTCGCGACTGATTTGGTTAATCTCCTGCCCTCCAAACACATCCGACAGGACGTATTGGCGAATCTGGCCGGTGATGTAATCCTGACCGGTTACCAGATCTTTATCGGTGGCAGGGATTTTCTGAGCGGCGAGAAACCGCTTGAATTCAACCAGTACTCCCGGGCCCGGCTCGAAATTGCGTGCCAGGTCCTTATGAGTGGAGACATACTGCCGTGCGAACTTGAAGAAAGCGAAATGAATCAAGAGCTGCCGGTCAAACTCAGTCAGGCGCGGCTCTTTGAACACGATATCCGGCGTGATGCCTCCGCCGCCGTATACCTTGCGTCCACCATCCGTATAATAAACCTCCCTCTTCACCGGTAAAGGTGTGCCGTCGTGATTGAAATAATCATATAAGGAAAGGCCGGAATAGCTGCGCTGAATCAGGCGGCCGCTCGGCGTGTAATAATGCGCGGTGGTCAAGGCAAGCCCCGCATCGTCGTTGAGGAGGTAGACGGTCTGGACCAAACCTTTTCCAAAACTAGTCCGGCCCATCACGAGTGCGCGGTCATGATCCTGAAGCGCGCCGGTCACAATCTCCGCGGCGCTTGCCGTGTTGTGGTTGATCAGAACTACGATGGGATAGTTGTTGCCCTCATCATCGCCGGGAGCGTAATACCGTTGCTCGGGAGAGCTTCGCCCATAATGATAAACAATTAATTGGCCTCGCTGCAGGAAGTGACCGGCCACGGCAACCGCCTCACTGAGCAATCCTCCCGGATTGTCGCGAAGATCGAGAACAAGGCCCCCCAGGTGATGGGCTTCCATCCGCGCCAGAGCCTGGGTCAACTCCTGATTGGTGGTCTCATCGAAGTCTCGAATGTGGATGTAACCGATTCCCGGCTGGATCATAAACGAGGCATCGATGCTTGACTCTTTGATCGCCGCCCGCCGGACGGAAAAGTGCAGCGGGTCCGGATATCCCACGCGGCTCACCGTAACCCGCACGATCGTGCCTTTGGGCCCTTTCAGCATGTTCGCCACACTGGTCAGGTTCAATCCAGCGGTGGACTTGCCATCCACTCGGATAATGACGTCGTGCGGCCGAAGACCAGCGCGCATGGCGGGCGAACCTGCAAGCGGATACAGCACGGTAGGAACCAGGTTGTTGGAGGGCCCCAGACCGAGCTGAATATACATGCCGACGCCATAATATCGCCCTTCCTGGTCCAATTGCAGGGCCTCAAACGCCTTGGGGTCAAAGAAATTGGAGTGTGGGTCGAGTGTCCGCAACATGCCGGGAATGGCTCCTACGGTCATGCTGTTGGTCGGTCCGAAGATGGCTACATCGGGGTCGAGCGGCGTTGCGTAGTTTCCGGCAACGAGCCGGTAAATCCGCCGAAACTGCTTGAAATTAGCCCGAGCGCTCGACTGGAGCAGGCCTTCGTTCGTGGCTTCCACCCGGCTGCCATACATGCTTCCCAGGAGGGCGCAAACCAAAATTGTGGGGAGTGCAAACCAGACGAGCCGCGGACTAGACTTCATCATCTACCTCGGGCGCCCCAGATAACCACAACAAGTCATCGAATCCATAGTGCGCCGGTCCGGGCTGCCGTTGCTTACCGACCTCGCAGCGCCATATAGCGATTCCGATTGACCAATAGCTGCGCAGCACGCGGAAGATCCTCAATCGCCTTATTGACGAGCGGATCGTTCTCAACGCTAATCTTATCGCCGGCTTCTTCGCCGTAAATTGTGGAAACAAGCTGAATTCGAATATGGTCGCGGATAAATGCTTCGTTGGCGCGGGATTGGGCGTCGGAGATGTCAACACTCTCCGATGGCAAAAACGCCTTGAACTCCTGCATCACCTTCCGGTCGGGAACGAAATCGGCCGGAACGGTTTTGTGGGAGGCAAGGTAGGTTCGTCCAAAATCAAAAAACGCGCCTCGATTCACCAATTCCTGCTGCACGGAGTTCAAGTCAACGGCTGGAACCGTAACATCCGGCGCGATGCCGCCTCCACCATAGACGACACGCCCTCCGTCCGTCAGTCGGGCCTGAGTCTGGGGCGGCGGACCCGGCTCATAGTGATTGAAATAGTCGTAGATGGAGACGTCATGATAATTGCGCTGGATCAACCGGCCGCTGGGCGTATAGTAACGCGCCGTGACCAGGAGGAGCATCGTGTTGTCGCTCAGCGGAAACTCCGTCTGGACGAGACCCTTGCCAAAGCTCCGCTGCCCGATCACCAGGGCGCGGTCGTGGTCCTGCAACGCTCCGGTTACAATTTCGGCGGCGCTGGCCGTATCCCCATCGATCAAGACGATCAGGGGATACTCAGGACCTGTTTCCCCACCCTGCACGTAGTAGCGTTCCATGGGAGAACTGCGTCCGGCATGGTAGACGACGAGCTGGTGCGCCCGCAGGAAATGGCTCGCAACCAGCACGGCCTGGTCCAGCAGGCCTCCCAGATTACCGCGCAGGTCAAGAATCATGCCGTGGATATTGTTCTCGCCAAGCCGGTCGAGATCCTGAGAGAGCTGGGCGTTCGTCACCTCGTTGAACGTGTTGATGCGGATATAAGCAATTCCCGGGCGGACCATGAACGCATCGTCAACGCTAAGCCGCGTGATCCTCTGGCGTGTAATATCGAAAGCCAGCGGCTGCTTGACGCCCGCACGCCGCACGGTCAGGTGAACCACGGTGCCTTCAGGGCCGCGGAGCAAGTCCGCTACTTGAGTCGAATCCATCCTCTGCGTGCTTTTTCCGTCCACGGTCCAAATAAGGTCGCCTGGGCGCAGGCCGGCTTTGAACGCCGGAGAGCCCGGAAGCGGCTGCACCACTTCCGTCTCCATCGTCCCCGACTTACTCGGCCGGGGCCCGATGACCATTCCTACGCCAAAGTACTTTCCTTCCATCTGCTGTTTCAGCAGGGCGTACCGCGAGGGATCGAAGAAGTTTGAGTGGGGGTCGAGCGTTCGCAGCGCGCCGGGAATCGCGCCGATGACGGTGCTGCCCCCGCCAAAGATGATCCGATTCGGATTGACCGGAGTCGCGTAATCCTGCTGCACGACCCGGTACACCTCCCCGAACTGTTTCGCCGCCTTTTTATAATCGGCATTCGAAGCCGGCGCTTGCCCATGCCCCGGAAACTGCGGCGCCGCCTCCTGCGTGCCCTGGGACAACACTCCACCGGCCGAGAATAGCAACAGGATCATGGCCGCGCAGGCCGCGCGCATCATTTTCATCAGACCGTAAGCTCCTCATTCGCAGTATAGCATTAGCCCCATGCTCGTGAAATGCGGAATCAGCGGGCGGTGATTGTGCGTTCGGGCTTTCACCCTTATCATAATAGGATGAGCGGGAGGTGAGCATGTGGGCAGATGACTCGACGATGAAGCTGAAAGTGGGCCTGGCTGAAATGCTTAAGGGCGGTGTGATTATGGATGTGACCACCGCGGAACAGGCCAAGATTGCCGAGGATGCGGGCGCCGCGGCCGTTATGGCCCTCGAGCGCGTACCGGCCGACATCCGCAAAGAAGGCGGAGTGGCGCGCATGGCGTCCGTAAAAATCATCAAGGAGATTATGGGCGCTGTCACCATTCCCGTGATGGCCAAGGCGCGCATCGGCCACTTCGTGGAAGCTCAGGTGCTCGAAGCGGTGGGCGTGGATTACGTGGATGAAAGTGAAGTGCTGACTCCGGCCGATGAAGAACACCACATTCACAAGTGGACGTTCAAAATTCCGTTCGTCTGTGGAGCACGGAACCTGGGCGAGGCGCTCCGGCGGATTGGCGAAGGCGCCGCGATGATTCGCACAAAGGGCGAAGCCGGCTCTGGAAATATCGTGGAAGCGGTGCGGCACCTGCGGGCCATTACGGGCGAAATCCGGCAACTTACGGTCTTGCGCGAGGAGGAGCTGATGGCTCGCGCCAAAGAGTTGGGTGCGCCGCTCGACCTGGTTAAATGGGTTGGACAGAACGGCAAACTCCCGGTGCCCAATTTTTCCGCGGGCGGCGTTGCTACTCCGGCTGATGCGGCTTTGGTGATGCAGCTTGGCGCGGAGGCGGTTTTTGTGGGCTCCGGCATCTTCAAATCCGCCGATCCAGCGAATCGCGCCAAAGCGATTGTGCGCGCCACCACACATTTCAACGAGCCGCAAGTGATTGCCGAATGCTTCGGTGAGTTGGGCGAGGCGATGCGCGGCATCGACGTGGCAAAGCTCGATCCCAAGGAGTTGCTGCAAACGCGAGGATGGTGAAAGACGGTTGCCAGTCAGCAGCGAGTACAAGTGCGTCGAACTGGACGGCCGATACCTGTTGCTCGTCCGATGGAGGGAGCTCGAAGACCGCACGGTGGGATTCAGGCAGTCGGTAGCGTACCAGGAATGGAAATGGCAACTTCATCACTTTTACGATCCGTTCCCGGTTGTGGAACATTTAACAGAAATCCTCAGGAGGTAACGTCCTATGGCAGTGAGAACTGCAGAAGCCGAGTGGAAAGGAAATTTGATAGAAGGCGCCGGAAAGATGAAGCTGGGTTCCGGCGCTTATGAAGGCCCGTTCACGTTCAAGTCGCGGATGGAAGACGGGCCTGGAACAAACCCCGAAGAGCTGATCGGCGCCGCACACGCCGGCTGTTTTTCCATGGCCTTTTCTCACCAGCTTGCAACCGCCGGCTACCCACCGCGGCGAGTGCATACGCAAGCCAGCGTCCGGTTCGAAAAAGGGGATGCCGGATTTTCGATTTCGGGCATCGCTTTGGAAACCGAGGGCGAAGTTCCCGGAATTTCCGAGGCCAAGTTTCAAGAGCTGGCGGAGGCGGCCAAGAAGGGCTGCCCGGTCTCGAAAGCCCTTGCCGGAACCACGATTACCCTGAAGGCCAAGCTCGTTTCCGCAGCGGGCGCATAGAGCTTCGTGGTAGCACACAGCCGGAAGACCATTGGGATTCTTGCCGTGCAGGGTGATTTCGCCATGCACGCCGCCGTGATGGAGCGTCTGCGGGCGCCGTATCTCCTGGTGAAGCATCTTTCAGAGCTGCCGGATTTGGCGGGCCTCATCCTGCCCGGCGGTGAAAGCACCACGATGCTCAAATTTCTGTCTTCCGCCAGCGGCCTGGGCCAGGCCATCAAGAACATGGCGGCACAAGGCAAGCCGATCTTCGGCACCTGCGCAGGAGCTATTCTGCTGGCGAATGAGGTCGTCAATCCACCACAGGAGAGCCTGCACTTGCTGGATATTTCCGTGGAGCGCAATGCCTACGGGAGGCAAATTGACAGCTCGGTACGGGCCGGGCTTTGTCCCGAAATATCAGACGAAGCCTTGGAAATGGTCTTCATCCGTGCTCCGGTGATTCGCCGGGTGGGCGCAAACGTAAAGGTTCTGGGCGCCTTGGATGGCCACCCGGTCATCGTGCGCCAAGGCAACATCATGGCGTCAACGTTTCATCCTGAGCTGACTCGGGACGACGCCATCCATCGCTATTTCCTCGCGGGCGTGGACGAGCCTGAGCGTTAGGGAGGACACCTCGATGCAAGAACACCCCGATCATCACGATGCAGAACTGGTGCTGCGGCTTTATGAGTTGCGCCGGGAAGCGACCCTGCGCCAGGCCCGTGAGTGGTTCATGAGACAATCCCGCATCGACACGGCCGAAAAGCTCACGGAGCGATTTCCTTATGGGACGCAGGAGAATGCCTATTTCAGAATGGTGACGAGCTTCTGGGAGATGGCCGCGTCGCTACTCAACCACGGTCTCATCAACGAAGACCTGTTTTTTGAGAACAGTCCGGAGCTGTGGGCGGTATGGATCAAGATCGAGCGCATGGCCGAGGATTTCCGCGAGGTGTACAAAGATCCAGGCGCCTTTCGAAACCTTCAGGCCGCAGCTAAAAAGTACGAAGCGTGGATGGAGAAGCGGTCACCGGGAGCGCTCGCGCTCCGTCGCAAGCGTCTAGAGGCAATTACGGCCAAGGAGAAGTGAGAGGGGCTGGCTCCCGCGGCGAGCGGTCACTCCATCCGGCTGATTCGCATCTCCACGTGGCAGGCCGCTCCTTCCGGCGATCCCAGATCAACCTCCCAAACAGGCATCATGGACGAGCCCTGGTAAACGCGCTCGAAGCCCGATTCGGATTGTGAAACCGTTTCGATGGGCAGCACCCACCACGCTTTGGCCGCGGGCGCCCGCAGCTCGATCTTGACGCGCTGCCACTCGTCCTTTAATGAGATTTGCTCCGTGGAAAGCTCGCCCTTGAACCCCAGCGGGTGACGTTGCCCGCCGGCCAGGAAATAACGGTCGGGCGCGGCCGGAGCGAGCATGTTAAGAACCAGCTCGATCCCTACCGCGCACGTGAGACTTTCAACGTTGTGGGCAGAGACAAGCAAGTGGCAATCCACGCTCCAGGTTCCGTTACGGCTCCGCATCACAAGCTCCTTGCGGGCAAAAACTTCCACCTCCCGCCCGTCCCACAATAACGGCGCGTCGCACTCCAGCCTGAACTTATCGGTGCTGTCGCCGGACGGGGCAAGCACCCAATCGCCACTCGCCAGTCTTTCGGCTTCTTCCAATGAGAGCGTTTCATAATCTCCGACCGATTTCCCACGCGGAAAAAGATACGCACGAAAAGCGTGGCGGCCGTAGCGGTCGTAACGCAGAGCCGCCGCCAGGTTGGGTTCGGTGGCGTGCGCCGCTTCGTGAATCGAAACGGGCGCGTCCGTTGCGCCTGGATTTTGGCTGCTGTGCTCAATGACCTGTTGATGATAGGCCTCGTAACGCCGGGCGATCGAATTGATCAGCTCCACGAAACAAGGCTTGAAGCGCAGGCTGGAGATGGTTGCTCCGTCTTGAGGGCGAAGCGTGACACCAAAATCAGCGTGTTCCACCAGAACTTCTTGCTGCCCGTCAACGTCAAAGTCGCGGATGGTGACGCGCGCCGCACCGTCAGGCCCAATTCCTTCAGCGCGATCGAGCAGCGCTTCCGCCTGAATCAGGTGGCGGAAGAGCGCACTGCGCAAATGAGGCGCATACAAGCCTCCAAAAATCCCGTGCCAGTAGGCGTCGTTGCATTGAGCGGCAAGCAGATGGTCGCGGGCCTTTTCGAGGATTTCATACCGCTCGTTGCCCGGCGGAGTGAGGCACGCCAGCTCGTGGGCGCGTTTTCCGGCAGCCAGCGCCAGCTTATGGACCTGATTCGATTCCGCGTATTTGCTAAAGAAATTGCGCCAATTGCCTCCGCGGAGAAAGCGGCGGAACTGGTCGCCGCGAGCCAGATGGAAAGTTTCATCGACGCAGGACTGAAATTCTCTTGAGGTCCTGGCAGGCAGGGCCCAGGACATCATCTCAGCATAGGAGGCCGTGGGAATGTAGACGCGCTTCGTGGGCGGGTGGGTCTTCAGATATTCCGAGAGCGTCACCGTCTCGAGCCAGCCGCCGGCGCCTTCAATGGCTGAGAAGAAACGCTCCAACCAGCCCCCCACGTAGCAATGGTCATAAGTGCCCGGCCACACTCCGAATTTCTCGCAATCATCTCCTACGGCAAAGAGGCCTTCCGCCCGTTCCCTGCCCTCTCTCAGAATGGCCAGCGTCTCATCCGGCTCCCGAAACGGAATCGTATAGCGCAGTGATTGCAGGCTTGGCACCAGCGTCAGCGCTACGGCAGCTTCTTCCGTCAAATAAGCCACGTGCAGGTCATCAGGGTCGAGTCCCGCTGCCAGAAAATGTGTGTCGTCCAGAATGGTGAAAGCGGCGCCGGCCTCGACCAAGGGCCGCACCAGTCCCTGCTCCCAAACGCGCTCTCCCACCCACAGCCCGCGTGGCTCCAAGCCAAAATGCTCGAAGAGGAACGCGGATTGTTTTTCAATTTGGGCGATTTTGTCTTCGTCAGGGATGGCGGCAAGAATGGGTTCGTAATAACCGCCGCCGATCAGCTCCACCTGGCCGCGCGCCACCAGCGCGCCAAGCTGCTCCATAAACTCGGGGTGATGCGCCGCAAGCCATTCCAGGAGAATGC
The DNA here is from genome assembly GCA_030041095.1 of Terriglobia bacterium. Classification (GTDB taxonomy): domain Bacteria; phylum Acidobacteriota; class Terriglobia; order UBA7540; family UBA7540; genus JASHON01. Next base: position 31,144 of record JASHON010000049.1, on the reverse strand, counting down.
CGGAAAAGTGCAGGGCAAGCGAAATGGCGGAATGGCGGGACAGTGTGGTCAGAAAGGGTTGGTAGGAGCGCTGGCAGGCCTCCTCAATCACGGCGTCAAAATTGCCACTCGGCTGGTGAGCGTGCATCACCATGCACAGCGAGACTTGGTTCGGCATTTTCTCCCCGCTCGTAACCGACGAGGTTGTGTTGAGTTTTCCTGGCAGCCCGCTGCGCGTGATTCTCTGCAAAGGCCAATGGTTTAGCATAGAATAAACCGCTGCCTGATTTCAGCAAGATTATGGGAACGGCTGATGGACCCTGCCACACTCTTCGAATGGTGTAAGAAAGACTTTCCGCATATGCTCGATCTCCTGCGGCAAGCCGTCGAGATCGAGTCACCGAGCGGCTCGGCTGCCGGCATCAACCGCATGGCCCGCCTGGTGGCGAGTGCATTATCGCGGGCCGGAGGCCAGGCGAAGATTTTGCACAACCGCCGATTCGGAAGCGCCGTTCAAGCTGATTTCTTCCGCCGCAAGAGCGCAAAGTCCATTTTGGTCCTTGGCCACCTGGACACGGTCTGGGAAACAGGAACGCTGGCCGGAATGCCGTTCCGAATTCGCGCAGCGCGCGCCTATGGTCCGGGCATTCTGGATATGAAAGCAGGCATCGTCATGGGTATCGAAGCGATGCAAGCCCTGAGCGCCTTGCACATTCTTCCCGGCAAGCCCGTGCGTTTTCTTTTGACGCCCGACGAAGAGATAGGATCGCGCGCGTTCCGTTCCACCATTGAGGCAGAGGCCCGGCGCGCCTGCGCCTGTCTCGTCCTCGAGCCGGCCGCGCGTGGAGGGAAGTTAAAGACCGCTCGAAAAGGGGTGGGCGAATTTCAAATCACGGTCGAAGGCCGGCTTGCCCACGCCGGAACCAATCCGAGCGAGGGAATCAACGCCATTGTTGAGCTCGCGCGGCAGCTCATTGTGGTGCAGAGATTGGCGCGGCCGAGCGCCGGGCTAACGTTGAATATCGGCAAGGTCTCCGGCGGAACGCGGACCAACGTGGTGCCGGAATGGGCGTCCGGATCCGTGGACGTGCGCGCTCCTCGCGCCCGCGATATGGCGGAAATCACGCGACGAATGCTCTCCCTCAAGCCGATCCAGAACGGGGCGCGGATTCGAGTGACTGGTGGAATCAATCGGCCGCCTCTCGAACGCCGAATGACGATGGAGCTGTTCCGGCGGGCGCGGGAATTGGCGCTGTCCATGGGATTGAGATTGGAGGAGGCATCAACTGGAGGGGGCTCCGACGGCAACTTCACGGCTGCCTTGGGCGTTCCAACACTTGACGGGCTCGGCGCGGTTGGAGACGGCGCGCATGCGCGCAACGAGCACGTTCTGATCCGCGAGCTGCCGCAGCGCACTGCTCTGCTCGCCGCTCTTCTTGCCACCTTATGAGCGAGCTACTGGAAATCAGCGATCAGCCGTCAACCCTCGGAAAGCTGTTTGCTGATCACCGGCTTCTGTTACTTATTTTGCCTTTTTGCGGCGCGCGTTCGCCTGGGACTTCAAGAGCCGTTCGGTCCGCTCGGCGACCAGCGTACCCATGCGCGAAGTGGAAATCGCACGTCCGCGCCCGCTGATTTCCGAGGTATGAAACCCCTGCTTCATCACCTTCTCAACAGCAGTTTCGATGGTGGACGCCGCGGCTTCCTGGTGGAATGAATAACGCAACATAAGGGCAGCAGACAGAATGGCAGCGATGGGATTAGCTTTGTTACGTCCGGCAATGTCCGGAGCCGAACCGTGAATGGGTTCGTAGAGAGCGGCACGCTCACCGAGGCTGGCGGAAGGCAAAAGACCGATTGATCCCGCCACCATGGCAGCCTCATCGCTCAAGATGTCTCCAAACATATTAGAAGTGAGAATCACATCGAAGCTCGAAGGCTTTTCGATCAACTGCATGGCGCAATTGTCGATATAAAGATGGCTCAAGGCCACGTCCGGGTAACTGGCGCCAACGCGCGTGACCACTTCGCGCCAAAGGCGCGAGGTTTCGAGCACATTGGCCTTATCGACGGAGGTCAGCTTTCGCTTGCGGTTGCGAGCAAGCTGGAACGCCCGATGGGCAATCCGCTCGACTTCATGCTCTTTGTAAATCTCGGTGTTCACGCCCATTCGCTCACCGTTTTTGGCAAAGATGCCGCGAGGATTCCCAAAATAGATTCCCCCCAAGAGCTCGCGTACGATGACGAGATCCGTGCCTTTGACGAGCGCGGGTTTGATGGCCGACAAATTGGCCAGCGAATCCAAAACCTTGATGGGTCTCAGATTCACATAGAGTCCCAGCCTTCTTCGAATCTGCAGGAGCCCTTGCTCGGGCCGAGCCTCGGGGCGGTTCGAATCCCATTTAGGACCGCCTACTGCCCCCAAAAGTATGGCCTGGGAATTGTTGCAAATCGCCACAGTTTCTGCCGGAAGTGGCGTCGCCGTGGCTTCGATCGCACTGCCGCCAATGAGTCCTGTCAGGAAACGAAAGGTAACGCCGTTAACCGACTCGACCGCTTTCAAGACCTTGACGGCCTCATTCAAAACTTCCGGTCCGACACCGTCACCCGGCAAAAGCGCAACCCTGTAGAGAGAATGCATATTGTTAATTACTCAAAGCTTAAAGTAATGGAAAGTTAAATGCAAGAGAAATTCGTGGTGATTGGTGTTAAAGAGGGAAAGAGGGACCAGTTTGAAGCCCGTCACTACCGGATTTTAAGGGGACACACCGCCAAGCCGTCCTGAATTCGCTCCTTGTATAACTCTTTGGCAATAAATGGCTTAATTGAACCAGCCGGCAACGTCCGGGGTTATGTTTAAGCAGAGATCAGTACGTATGCGCCCACATCCTCTTCAACTCCCAATCAGGCTGGCACAGGAGCATAGAGCCGTCAGAAGTGTCTGAAAAATGGAGCCTTCCGGCCTTCAAATATAAGCTCAGGCGGGTTGGGCGAAAAAGTGTGGTTCCTGCGGGCGGGGCAAGGTCTTCAATCCGGCACAAGCAGGAGTGGCACCAGCCATTGTAGACCGCAGTATCCGCTTTCTGGCAGGAACTTCGTGGTTCAGAGCCACCGTGCGTTTTCTTGATCGCTTTTTCCGGTTCGCGTGAGGGCTTCATTGGCAGGTACCCTGGCTGTTCAGGGCCCGTTGGCTTCCCGTATAGGTTGCTGAGCTTACAGGACCGGCCGGGCTCTGTTGCCAGGAGGTGTCACTGGATACGGAGTTGATCGTATCCCCCCTCCAGGCATCGTCCCCTCCGAACGACGCCACGCTACGCCTCCTGGCAAGCTCTTCCATCCGGGCCCACACACGGACGGGAGATTTTGTCGGAACGGCTCGGCTGGACTTTCGGTCCCCCTTTTGTCCCCCCTTCGCCGCCGTTGACCGCTCAGACGCAATAGGATAAGGCACGCGGAATGCCATCTGGCACGAGTTCGCAGATTCGCGTACTGGTTGCCCGTAACCCTTTGATCCGAAACCTCATTTTACTTCGACCCTGGCGCGATGCAACCGGAGCTCAATCTCGATGACGTGCTTACGGTTCTGGTTTCTGTATCAGAACGGAGACTGCCGAATGTCCACTCGGAGACATTTGGTATAATCAAGCATTCAGTATGTATGAAAGGCGCAGCCAGATTAATTTGCATCTCCGGCAACCAAAAGGGCGCTGCGGTTCCGCTCGAAGCCGACACCGTTTCGATCGGGCGCGACCCTAGCAGTGGCCTCCTCCTCGACGACGGATTTGTTTCCCGGCGGCACTGTGTGATCCATCGCGAAGGAGACAGGCTTACGCTCGTCGACCTCGACAGCCGCAACGGCACCTTCCTGAACGGGATCCCCGTCAAAAGCCGAAGCTTGCAGCATGGAGACCAGATCCGTCTGGGCGGATCAACGTTTCTCGTCCTGCTGAACGAAACTGTGCCTGCGGATGACTTGCCCTCCGCATCACGGCTCGACTATTCAACGCTTTTGACCTATTCTCCGAGCGCCGTCACGCCGCCGGAAGGCGTTGAAAGGCCAAACGTCGTGGGTGAGCCGCGTACGCTGCGCGACTTCAAGGCCTTGCTTAAGGTATCGACCACGGTCGGCGACGTGCGTGGGCTGGACTTGCTTCAGAGAGTCCTCCTCGAGTCGATATTTGAAGTCGTTCCGGCCGATCGAGGCGCTTTTATTCTCGCCGGACAGAATGCGGACGAATTCTCCTCGATTTTCGGCTGGGATCGGTTGAAGGGAGCCGCGCGGCCTGTCGAGATAAGCCGGGAAGCCGTTCGCGAAGCGCTGCGCAAGCGAACCGCTATCATTCGCGGGATGGATCGGAAGGAAATGGAGGGGAACGCGCCCGCCAATCCGGCTGTTTCCTCGCTGCTTGTTGTTCCTCTCGCGCTGCCGGGCCAGGGGCGCGGCGTCATCTACCTGGATTCCAGCAACCCACAAGTGCGATTTGATGAGCGGCACCTTGACCTGGTCCGGGCGATTGCGGGCATGGGATCGATTGCCTTGGAAAATGCCAGGCGCGTGGAAGTTCTCGAGGAAGAAACGCACCGGCTGCAATCAGAATTGGAACGCGGCCAGGATATGGTCGGGGAAAGCTCGCGAATGAAAGATCTCTACCGCTTCATTGCGCGCGTCGCTCCGACGGATTCCACCGTTTTGGTTAACGGGGAAAGCGGCACGGGCAAAGAATTGGTGGCGCGGGCGATTCACCGCAACAGTCCACGAGCCGCGAAGCCTTTCGTCGCCATCAATTGCGCGGCACTCACCGAAACGCTTCTCGAAAGCGAGCTGTTCGGCCATGAGAAAGGTGCTTTCACGGGAGCCTGGACCACCAAGAAAGGCAAGCTGGAGGTTGCCGAAGGCGGCACGGTATTCCTTGATGAGGTGGGCGAGCTGGCCCAATCGCTGCAAGCAAAATTGCTGCGAGTCCTTCAGGAGCGCGAGCTGGAGCGCGTGGGCGGAACGCGGCCCATCAAAGTGGACTTTCGGCTGATTGCGGCCACGAATCGCAACCTGGCAGAAGCTGTCAACACAAATTCATTCCGCAAAGACCTCTATTACCGGTTGAACGTGGTCTCGTTCACCACCCCTCCGCTGCGGGATCGGCGTGAAGACATTCCACTGCTGGCCACATACTTTGCCGCAAGGCATAGCGAGCGGGAGAAGCGCCCGATGCGAGGTGTTTCACCCGAAGCGCGCACCTGCTTACTCAACTACGACTGGCCGGGCAACGTTCGCGAGCTGGAAAACGCCATCGAGCGCGCAGTGGTTATGGGTTCGGGTGAAGTGATCCTTCCTGAAGATTTGCCTGAATCCGTGCTCGAGGCTTCTCCTCCCGCCACCACTTCTTCCGCCCGCTATCATGAGACCATTCGGGAAACGAAGCGCAGCATGATTCTTGCCGCCCTCGCCGAGGCCAACAACAATTACACCGAGGCTGCCAAACTGCTCGGCATGCGCCCCACTTCACTCCATCGCCTTATGCACAACTTGCAACTCAAAGCCAAACGGCAAGGGTCCGACCCCGCTGACCGGCGATGAGCGGCGCCAGGCGCTTGCCGTAATTCAGGATTGCGCCAGCAGCTCCTCGTACACTTCGAGCGTCCGTTGAGCTGTTTGGCGCCATGTAAAGCGGCCAGCCCGCGCGAAGCCACCGGAAATCATGCTGCTTCTCAACTTTTCATCTTCAACGGCGCGCCGCATTTGCTGCGCCAGCGCGGCTTCGTCACGCGGATCGGCATAAAGCGCAGCGTCGCCTCCCACTTCCGGCAGCGATGAAACATTCGACGCAACCACCGGCAACCCGTGAGCCATCGCTTCAAGCACCGGCAATCCAAACCCTTCTTCAAAGGAAGGAAACAACAGCACGCTTGCTGATTCGTAAAGTTTCCACAAGCTGGCGGCATCCACGTGGCCAGCCAGGATGACGCGGCCTGCGACTCCCGGCCGTCCCAGGTAGTTCAGCGCCTGGTCACATCCGTAACCTCTTCCTCCGGCCAGGACCATGCGATAGCTCTCAGGGAGTAGCTCCAAGGCTCGCAGCGCTCCCAGCGTGTTCTTGCGAGTCTGAATAACGCCGACCACCAGCACCAGTTGTTTGCCGTGCCCCACCCACCGCTCCCTTTCGCGAAGGCGCTCGGCAGGCGTAAGCGGCTCAATCACCGGATCAACTCCTTCATGGATCACGCGGATTTTTCTCTGGTCGATTTCGAGACGGCTTCTCAGCTCGTTTGCCGTGGCCTGGGACGGCACAATCACTCGCTCGGACCGTTCCACGGCGTCGAGAAGCAAAACGGAAAACTTTCGCTGGAATTCCGGAGTCGAGTAGCCTCGCCCGGCAAGCGGAAAGACGTCGTGAACGGTCACGACCTCGTGACGAAAACGAAAAGGCGCGGGGCGCTGCGCCAGGCTATGAAACAGCTCAGCGCGGCGCCGCAGCCAGAACGTCCAAGGCTCCTGAAAATAGCAGGTGGATGCCTGGCGCCTTTCCGACGATTTCGAATTCTGAATTCTTAAGAACTGGCTTCGGCGCCGCCAGCGCGACAGGCGATAGGCAACCAGAAACCGATGCGGTGTTTCGAGCTCTGCAAGCGATTCAATCAGCCGCCGTGAATAAACCGAAATGCCAGACGTCTTGGGGTCCACCACGTATGTGGCGTCAATAGCGATGGTCGGCACGATCAGTGAATCTGGTTGGCGACAGACAGGCCAACAATGGCGATGATCAGAACCACGAGCCCGGTGGCCAGGCGGCGCTGCGCCCACGCGGGCGAGCCTTTCCATTCTCCCGTTCCAATTCCCCAGCCGTTGGCGATCAGCACGATTGCGGACATCAGTATGCCCCAGCCCAGCGATAATCCAAGATCACCCAGCTTGCCCGCGCCTATGCCGTAAAGGAAAAAGCCGGCAATCCAGAAAGCTCCCATGAGGAATCCTGACGGGAAATACTTGCCTGCGTTACGCGCAAAGATGTGAGCGGAGCGGTTACGCCGCAGCAGGATGACGGAATATCCCGCGTTAGCCAGAAACATAAAAATGCAAAGATAAGCCCAAACGAGGCTTGTGGAATTGAACCTTGAAATCCCCAGGGTTACGGCCACGTGGCTGATCTTTCCGCCGGCGTCGAAGCCAAGATTGCCGCACGCGCCCAGCAGTCCGGAAATTACGCACATCAAGACGCCGGTTCCGTAAGAAAGCTTCGCCTTCTTTTCAGGGTTTGCGGCCGCTTCTTTCCACTTGCCGGCAAAAGAGCAGATGATGACACCCACCACCATCACGACGAGAGACGCTATGGTAACCGCGATGCGCTCCGAAGAAATGCCCGGTGTGGTGACCAGCGGGATGATGGCCCCACCGAACGCCGCCAGCCCGTAAATGATGGCAAACCCGAGCGACAAGCCAATCGCATCAATGCCGACACCGAACGAGACGGCGCTTAGCGCCCAGCCGATCCCTAACAGTCCCACCTCAATCAGCGTTCCCCGGCTGGTTGCGCGAAATACCTCCGCAAATTGTGGCACCGTGGCAAAGACGATGAGCCAGGGAAAGATGAGATATGCGGAAATGGAAAAAATCAGCCAGGTATTCTCAAAATTCCAGTTCTTGGTCCACTTCATGGGAAGCATAAACGTTCCCTGGCAAAACCCGCCGCCGAGCACTAACCACAGGCCAACCCATTGAGCTGAGGACACTGTCGAGTTCCTTTCGCGTGAAGTCGAGGCGAGGCATTTTTATAACATCAAGGCCGCCACGAGGTCAAAGGAAAAAGGATAGATGAAGGACCAGACCAGAATCGGCCCCAGGCGATCTCTTGGTTTGCCAGGCCGCCGGCCAGCATGGCGAGAATCTCACGCTCGCGCGGCGTCAGGCTCGCCCTGGAGTTTCTACCTTTCACACACCGTTTCCCGGGCGCTCCGGCAGCCGCTTCGGTACCCCTGTATCAGTTGCTCATGTCGCTTCGCGACACTCACGAAGCGATGAAAGCGTTTGGGGTAGGGGCGGGTTTCAAACCCGCCCCTACTCAATTTTCAAGACAGGGCATGACTTCAGTCATGCCGACTCAGGTTCGCCGATGGCCGGGCTTTACAGGCTGCGGAAAAACTCGGCGCCACGTAGGAGCGCAGCAGATCGATCATCAGCGTCGCGTTGCGCTCCGATTGCAACAGGGTTCGCCCCTGGCACGCCTTGGCGGAGACGAAGAACGTACGCGAAGAGTTCACGCTAGGGCTCGGGTTGCCATTACGGGCAGGCCTTGACATCAGCAGGGGTTAAAGCCCTCTTTCCTTCCGCATCTTTGCGGCATGACTGAAGTCATGCCCTGATACGGGGGTACTGCGAGGCCAATGTACCAATACGGCGCTCTCTTCGGCTGGGAGCGCGGCAGGTTCCAAGGCGAACCCGCTAATGCCCGGTCGCCTGCGATTCCGCGATGAGCCGAGCTACTTGCGAGTTCGCGCCGACGGGTTCGATCATCACGATGTGTTTAGCGTTAAGATAGGTTTCCGTGGGGGCGTGCAACTCGTTCCCGCGCTTCACCAGTTTGAAGCTCACCTGCTTGGTTTTCGGATCTACATTCCTGACGATGTAATAGACGTCCGTCATGAGGGGGTACGGCGTGTTGAGCCGCGAGAGCTTGCCATAATAAGAGAGCCCATTGTCGAGCAAAACAGCCTGGTACGTGGTGTCGAAGGTGGGAGGAGCTACATCAGCTTGACGGTGTGGGCGCCGCACGATCGCCAACTCATAGGCCAAGACAGCAACCGCCACCGCAAGGCACAGGATCACAACTGCGGTCAGTTTTTTCACTTGTCCACCTCCAAATGTTCGCCGGCTTATGAACTCCCGTGCGTACGAAGCATTGTACTTTGAAAAATGACTGAAGTCATGCCCCGATACGGGGCGCCGAAGCGGCGGAGGAAGCAAAAGTACGGATGGCTCGGGAAAACAGGTCACCATTCTCAGCAAGCTTCATGGAGAACTCTGCCGCCTGGCGCATCCGGAAGAGCAATTCGTCGGCAGGCTGAAAGCCGAGGAGCGGCTCGAGCCGGCCGCGCGAATCCGCAAATCGCCCCACATCCCACTCCCGATCGAGCTTCGCCACAAGGCTTCGGTCGCGATCGGCAATACTGCGCAGGATTGCACCCTGCGCGCGAGCATCCGCCATCCTCGCTGCCTGCCGGATGGTTGCGTTACGCCAGTAAGCCGTTTTGAGATATTCTGCGGAAAGCACGAGCGCCGCGAAATCGGCCTGGTTGCGCCGCACGCGTGGCTCAAGTTTGGCCCATCTCGCAAGGCATGCTTCAAAAGGCGGCGCCTCCGGCTCGCTCGAGCGAAGCAAGGATTTTAAGTCAGCTTCGCTCGCCCATGGAACAGGCAGCGGCGGTCCCTGCCACTTGCTGGGAGCGCACGAACGGCGGATGGGCGTGATGCGATAGTACAGCCTGAGACTTTCCTGCCAATTCGAATCCCAGGATGAGCCATAAAACCTCTCGACGAAATTCCGAAACGCGGATTGACGGGCCGTCTCACTCCCTTGATTCACGGCTACGGCTGCGTAGGCAAACGTGTCCCAAAGCGATCGCTGGAGGTAACGGGTGGGCACCCAGTTCGTTACAATCACTCCCAAGGCACCCGGGGTGTGGAGAGTGGCGTAAGCATCCGCATAGGCATCGATGTTGCGCAATTGCTCTTCGCCCGCGCGCGGTCCCCACGCACAGTAGATGATGGCCGGCGCTCCAATCACGCGCAAGCCTTGCGCCATCACCTGGCGCGCCGCGCGGGCCAGCGGTTGGGGGTTTGTGACGCCGTACTGCCAGTCCATCACCACCACGCTTTTCGACAGGCGTGGAAGAATGGCCGGCTCTTTGTGAAGAACGTAATCGCCCCAAACAATGAATTGCTTCCCGGCTGCCCGGCAAACCTCATCCAGCGAATTCAGATAGCCGGCCCAGATCTCTGCCCGGCTTCTGGATTCAAGCGCCTTCCGCGAAAGCGGCGAGCCACCCCAGCTCACTTCGTCGCATCCTCCGTGCAGATACGGCCCGGGGAAAATGCGCGCCACGTCGCGATAGAGGTCAGCCATCAAGGCGAGCGTTTCAGGGTCCACGGGAATGACGCCCACAAATTCATTGGGGTTGCCAGGGCGAAAGTCCGCCAGGCGCGCGTATTTGCGCGTGTCCGTAATGTAGCGAGTGTGACCGAACGATTCCACTTCAGGAATGAGCGTGACACCGCGGGATTCGCCGTATCGGGCAAGATCGGCAGCTTCTTCCGGAGCGAGCGCGTGCGCGTGCGTGATGAGCTCCGGATGACTGGGGAAGCGCAGCATCGATCCCTGATCGTCCGTCAGGCGGAAATGCAAGGTGTTCAAGTTCCATTCACTGCAGAAATCGATGAGCCGCCGGTAGGCGGCTGGCTTCTCCGGCAGACGCGCCGCATCGGCCATTAGACCCCTCATTTGATTATGGGTAACGCTCGGCGAAGGACCTGGCCCGCCCTGGCCTGCGCCAAGGCTCACCCTGGCTCCAGAGAAACAAAACGCCGGCAGGCCCAGCGCGGCCGTCTGCAAGAAGCGTCTTCGGGGAGAACGGCTCACATCGCTCCTTCAAGGCGCACCGTGACAATCTGAAACGGCCGCGCGACGAAACTAAATTGGTGAGCGGATGCGGGCAGCGGTTTGCGGTCTCGCTCCATGGCGTCGCAAAGCCACACCCGTTGAATCTGCATCCGCGGAATCTGCACGGTGACGTCATCCTGCTGGCCGGCCACTTCCAAAAACCGCATGACGGTCCCTTGCTGGTTTTCCGCCCGCTTCCAGGTGGTGAGCACCACGTTCGGTGACTGCACCGTGACGAAGCTGTTTTCCGCAGCACTCAAAGGCTCAGGGGAAGTAACGGCCTTGTCGTTCGAGATGATGTCGTCCACTTCAAACGGAGTCATGGCCGACCAACCGAGCCGGCTGAGCGCTGCGGGTTGGAACGCGCGGGCGCTGGTGAGCACGTAGCGGAACGTGAAATTGCCGCCCTGGGCGGCGCGATAGTTCGTAAACCAATAATTGTTCATGATGTAAGAAAAAATGGTTCCCTTTCGCCGGCCGAACTCGATCGGCCACACGCCCCGCACGATGTCACCCAGCGTCACGAGCGGCGCGTCAATTGGAACCAAGGCTACGGTTGCGCCTTCCCCGGTTGCGGCAATCCAGTGCTGCACGGAGAACCACTCCTTCCCCGCTCCCGGAAGTTGGTCCCGCGCAGGATCCACGTAGCCGTTCTGGATTTCATACCGGAATTCAGGGTGTTGCATTGCCAGCGGAAAGGCAAAATAGACTCCTTCCTTCGTAAACACCTGGGCCTTATGAACGTGATTGATGAATTCAATCTCCTTCCGGTGGTTGAACAGAATGATCTCCGAATCGATCCTGGGAGTATTAAACGTGGAGCTTTCGAGCCGCGCGACCCATCCAAATGGCGCGCGAACCACGGAAACCAACCGGCCTGCGCCGGAAACATACACCGCCAGCTTGGGAACGGGCAGTCCTAGCGAGCTATGGAGCAGGCTATTAGGGTCCGGTTGATCCCCTCCCGTAACGTACGCATACTGGTCAAACCGGTAGGGGCTGGCAGTGTTCACCACTTCTTTGTCTAACTGCTTATCAAAGATGCTCTTCACGGCGCCGCTTTGCGGATCGAGGACGACACGATAATAGGCGTTTTCCATGACGTCGCCCGTCGCGGATTCAAGCCTGGCTGGAGGCGCAGCCGCCGGCCGCACGGCATAACATTTATAGCCGAGCGAGGGAACATCCTGCGCCCAAAAGCGAATGCGCTCGGAATCACCGCTCACCGAGATGACTTGGTAAGGTACCGTCTGCTTCGTCGTCAGGTCAACCAGCCGCGAGCCTTTCGGAAGGTCGCCGGTCGCGAGGCCGCTGCGAGGCCAGCTCAGCGGATTAAAGACCACCCACGTATCGCTTGGATCGTCAATCTTATCCGCGAGGTCTGCCAGGCCGCGCTCGACGAGATACTGGACTTCGTTCCTGGCATCGACGGCAAACGCATCTTTAACGACCAACTGGCGGGTGCTTTCTTCGCTCTTCGGGCTGGGGATGCTGGCCGCCGCGCCCCAGGTATGCTCGTCATACAGGACGAGATTGCGCCACATTCTCCTGATGACCGCACGGTCGGGACGGGTGCGCGGATTCACGAGGAAGCTGAGAGTGGAAATCTTCTCTGCGGAAAGCGCTCGTTCCTCACTCTCGCGGTTCATCGCGGCGTAATAAGCGTCTGCCCCGATCCCGTCTTCCCAGTAAGGGCCGCCATCGCCGCGATAAACCGGAATCGAGTTGCCGTCCGCCTTTGCGATTTCCTTGATGGCATCGACAAAACCTGAATACCGCAGCTCCGGATAGGCGTAGATCTTATTCCACGCGCCAACGAAAGTGGCCTGTTGAGGATACAGGTCCGAGTTCTCATATTGAGCGCCGAAGAGCAGAATGGAAGAAGGCTTGTAATACGCCGGCGCGTAAACCTGCAGAAACCTCGGCAACGACCCAGTCCCGTTCTCGACGCGCGGCGGCAAGCCAAAAAGAGCCGTCACTTGTCCGTAGCTGTCCGAATACCACATCAAAACTTTCTTGCCGTCCGGACCCTCCCACCAGAAGGGCGACCGTTCCTGCAAATGGCTTAACCGCAGCATCGGGCCGCGAGTCTGGTCGCAGCCTGCCAGAAAATACTTGATTCCGGATGCCGCCAAAATCGACGGGTAGGACCACGTATAGGACGGAACATCGGTATCGTTGGCGTAGTCGAAGGGCACGTCATATCGCTGGTCGAATTCGAAGCTCGGATAAAGAGAGCGGATCAACGTCTCTGCGGTTGGAAAGCCCGTCAACAGGTTCGCATATTGAGCGGGCACGAAAAACCTGCCCTGCTGGACGGCGCGGATGAGACGGCTGCGATCCTTTTTGCTTCGGCCCGCGAAAAATTGATCGATCACCCAGGAGCCGTCCGTGCTGTAGCGGAAATCGGGATTCGCGTGAATCATGCCCAGCGCTTCGTCCACCACGCGGCTGTGGATGGCAGCCACTTTGGCCTGGTAATCCGTGTAGCCCACATCCAGGTGCTCGTGCGGCAGCACATAGACCGTCCATTTCTTGGCCGGAGCGAGCGCCATCGAAAACCGGCTCCGGTGCGCGCCCAACCTAGCGGCCACCTCGCACTGGGTGGGCGTGAATTCCGGAACCCAAAACTCCACGCGCTGCTCGCCGAAATCCCGGTCCGGCGCGAGCGTTGCGGCAAAGCGCTGATGGTTCACCTCGAGCCTCACGCGGCCTGCCCGCGAAGGAGCGTTTCCCGTTACGAAAACGTCGACCAACTCCACGAGCGCTCCATTTTTCCGCTTGTAAAAAATCGTCGGATGGACGCTCACCGAGATTTTGCTGGAATCGAATTTTTCCTCAACGTTCCGGTCCAGTTCCAGGGCGTCGTAGGTGATTCCAGAATCCGGTTGCCCGCTTTCCTCGCTCGCCTCATCGATTGCCGTCAGCACCATCACGTTCTCCCCGGCGCGCAAATCACGCGTGGGAATCTGAGCGACGGCCAAGTCCTGCCAACGTTTTTTGCCCGGAACGTTCAGCCAGTGCGGGCGCTGGTAAAGCCATCCTTGATGCCCGTTCAATTCCACTTGCAGGACAGACAGCCGCCGCGTTTGAACTAACATTCCGACTTTGAGTGTGTACAGCCCCTTCGGAGCTGAGTGCAAACGAAATCGTATTTCCAGCGGGTGGGGTCGTGCGCCGTCCTCGCGATTCAACGAGCCTGGCTGGAATTCGTACCAATCTTCCGCCGGCACGCTCTTCCCCATCACATAAACGGGAGCAGGCGTGGGCGCCGCACCGGGATGAAACTCAGCCGACGAGTTATCGAAACGGCCGATGGTCCACACCACTTGCTCGCCCGGCAATTGAGCGGCCTCGATCCGCAAGGATACCGCGCACAATGCCACGAATGCGGCGATGAGAAATACTCGAAAGCGGCGATCGCGCGTGTGTTTCCAGTTCACGAGGTCTCCTTCACGGAAAGGATTTGCATTTGAATTGGCCGCGTTGCGCAAGAGTTCGCGGTCCACTTGCGTTCCCGCGTAGCAGACAAGCGTAGACCAATACCGCGCATTTGGAAATATGTTCTTGATCCCTCGTCCGTTGTCCCTTGCCGGTTGAGGACACTGCGCGATCTTCCGGAATCAGCCACCAGCTTCCTCCTGCGGATTATGACCTGCGGCCTACCGCCCGTTTTGCCACCCGCCGCGTCCGGTCCGGGAACCGAAAGCCGCGTGGGTCAGTTTGATCTATCAAGCTTTTATTCAACAACTTACTGGGATACAACTCAACGAATGCTCATAACTCCTTATTTTTAATAAACTTACTGGGTTTGTTGGTAGTTCGTCTCATCGCCATCATTTGTTTTCAGCAACTTACTGGGTTTGTTGGTCATGATTTTAGCAGGTTGTTGGCTGTCAATTGCCAGTTGTTTTTCGTCAGTTGCCCTTCGACATTCGTCCGCAATCTGCGACTTTGGGGGCGCCGGAGCATCTCTCTGTCTCCCGGAAAAGGTTCTCAGCCGCTCGAACACCCGCACCCGGCTGCTCTCCTGAATTCGCTGGTTGCGTTTCACCATAGCAGCCAAGGCGTCCACTCCATGGGGAATGAAAAAGCACTCGCAGGGCCCGGCAACGAGGCGTCCAGGCGCGCGAGCTTCAGGAGAATAGCTTACATTGATAGCCTATTTAAGTCAAGGCTCAACAGAAGAAACTCCCGGGAGCGAGGCGCCGCCTCGCTTTCGAAAAAAAGAGGGAATGATCAGAGGGTTCAGGTCCGGAAAGGCAAGCCTTTCCCCAAGTGCGGCCGCACGTCAGGCGGCAGAGCCCCATCAAGTGCCGCGGCTGAGACAACGGGCTTTGCAGCATGCTGAAAAGGGCACTCAACGAGTGTCATTCTGAGCGTAGCGAAGAATCCCGGCATTCGTTTCCAAAGAAATACGGAGATGCTTCGCTTCGCTCAGCATGACAAAGTGGCGTCTTTCCGCAGCGCGTTTAGCCCCTGGCTGCGCCGGCCAGCGGCTGAACAGGTTGCGGAAAAACGGTTTTTCGGAGGCAAAATCGGCCGAAAATGGCGGCCGCTCGAACGGAGAATCAATAACTTACAAACCTTGAGGAGTGCCGTTGGGGACTCTCGGAGGAGTTTTTCCGCAACCTGTAAAGCCGTTGGAGTCTGCGACGCGCTGCGGCATGGCTGAAGTCATGCCCTGTCTTGAAAATTGAGTGGGGGCGGGTTTGAAACGCGCCCCTACCCCAAACGCTTTCATCGCCTCGTGGGTGTCGCGAAGCGACATGACCAACTGATACAGGGGTACGAAGCGGCTGCCGGAGCGCCCGGGAAACGGCGTGTGAAATGTATTGAGTTAACGGTGGCAGGTTCTGGCATGGAGGGCTACCGGAGTGAGCGAAGTAATTCTTCGCGGTCCACGCCCTTGTGGCGCGCTACGGAGCGCAAGACTCCGCTCAGGGCTCCTACGCGCAGTTGTGGACGCGCCGGGACTGCGATGCGCTGATGCGAGGGGTCCTCAGTCTCAAGAACTATGTGACTACCTTCCTGATGCACCACCCGATAGCTCCAGTGGCGGCAAAGCGCTTTCACAAGGTCGCCGCCGCTCAGGTCACGCGGAATCCTCACGGTTACGCCAGAACCTCATCACGGACAAAATGGAGCCGGATGCGAGACGGACGCTCCGCCCGGTCGAAATAAAAGGCCGCCACCGCTTCCTTTGCGTTTCGGCGCAGTTCCTCCCAGGTGTCGGCCTGAGTGAAGATGCCTTCTGTAAGGCACTCGCCCACAAAGCCTCCGTCGCTTTCCTGCATGATTTCGAAAATGATCTCTTCCATGAAGCCCAGCTTACGGCAATGGGACTCTCATCGCAAGAGAGCGCAGGTCCCAGGCAAGGACCATATGCGCAGGCGGGGCGGGTGTGTTGTCCGGCAGCATCTAATCATCGTGGGGATAATCTGTTGCTTCTGCTTCAGGCCTCGTTCGACTCTTAGCCTCCGCCAGCGCGTCTCGTGCAGAGATGCTTCGCTTCGCTCAGCATGACAGACTGGCCTTTTCCCGTGGCGTGTTTAGCCTTTGGCTGCGCCGGCCAGTGGCTGAAGCCGTTGGAGTTTGCGACGCACTGCGGCATGACTGAAGTCATGCCCTGATACAGGGGCGCCGAAGCGGCTGCCGGCGCGCCCGGGAAACGGCGTGTGAAATGTCGAAACCATAGGGTATGGCTGAGGTCATGCCCTGTCTGCGAACCGCCGCGCTTGCTTTTTTTTCGCCGTGCAGACTATGCTCGGCTTTTTCAGATTCACAACTCGCCGAGGCAGGGTATGAAAATCAAATGGCATCTTAGCGCGCTGGTTATCTTGTCGATTCTGGCAGGCAGCATGGCCGGACGGGCGGAAACGTTGCGGCAGGCGGCGGAAAGGATTGGGCTGCTTGTGGGAACGGCGGTGAATCCTGCTCTTTTTTCCAATCCTGAATACGCGAGGACCCTGGCGCGCGAATTCAACATGGTTGAGCCCGAAAACGTGATGAAGTGGAGGGTGACGGAACCAGCAAAAGGGAAATTCAACTTCGGCCCCGGCGACCAGGTGGTGGCTTTTGCCGGGGCCCACGGCATGAAAGTTCGCGGGCACAACCTGCTGTGGGGCAAGTTTAACCCGGAATGGTTGACGCGTGGCCAGTTTACGCCGCGCGAGCTGCGGCAGATGATGAAGCAGCACATTCAGACGGTGGCCCGGCATTATCGCGGAGAGGTTTTCGCCTGGGATGTGGTGAACGAAGCCTTCGATAGCGACGGGCGGCTCAGCCACTCCATCTGGCTGGATCGGCCGGGAATTGGGCTGGCCCGTCAGGGCACGGCCTACATTGCGCAAGCGTTCCGTTGGGCTCACCAGGCTGACCCGCACGCCCTGCTGTTTTATAACGACTACGCAGCCGAGGGCATCGACGCCAAGTCAAATGCCATTTACGCCATGGTGAAGAAGTTCAAACAGGAGGGCATTCCGATCGATGGCGTGGGTCTGCAATTGCATGTGGTTTCGTCCAGGGCCCTGCCGAGGGGCATGGCCGCCAATATCAGGCGGCTGGCGAAACTGGGCGTGGAAGTTCAAATTACGGAGATGGACGTGGCGCTGCCGATTGATTCCAATGGGACGGCATCCGCTTCCGAATTGAGCCGGCAGGCGAAAATCTACGCCAAGGTCGCCCGGACGTGCGCCGCAATCCCCGCCTGCACCGCGTTTCAGACGTGGGGATTTACGGACCGGTATTCGTGGCTTCCCGCTTATACGATGGGGAAAAAAGGCGCAGCCCTGCTCTTGAACGCTGACTACCGTCCAAAGCCGGCTTATGACGCGGTGATCGACGCTTTCCGGCAGGCCCTTCAGCGAGACCGGCAAATCAAGGAACGGCGGATTCGCTTCGAGCAATCTGTCAGCGAGCGTTAGCCGCTGTCTTCAAGTGGCGTCTCTGCTCTCAGTTTCAGGCTCAGAGGTTGCTGTGGCGCCGGCATCTTGCCGGCGTTTGCCGCCGGGACGGCGGCGCCACGGCTGTGAAACTGAGGGGTTAGGAATGGCGCTTGATGCATTTGCGCAGGGTTGCTGTTTTCTTTAATTTGGAGAGATGAAGCATCCGGTGTTTTCTGTCAGCGAATTCACGACCTGGGACCAGACATTTGAAACCGACGTGGCGCTTTACCGGCGGCTCGGCGTGACGGGAATTGAGATCTGCGAGCGCAAGCTATCGACTGATTCAGGTCGCGCGCGGGAGCAACTCGCCATCGTGAGAGAAAATGGACTGAAAGTGACCAGCGTCCAGCCTCGCGTCCATGCGCTGTTCAAAGACTCCATGTGTCCTGACCTGGATGACCCGCGGGAGCGCATGCAACGCTATCGGGCCACCATCGATCTGTTTGCTGAATGCTTTCCAGGCCAGAATCTTCCTTTAGTGACCATCGCCGGAAGGGCCCCTGACCATAACTTCCGGCTGGCTCACGAGACGGCGCGCAAACTCTATCCGGATCTGTCCCGCTATGCCGCCGATCACGGCATGCGAATCATGTTCGAGCCCTTAAGCCCCATCATGATGAATGTGGAGAGCTTCATATGGTCGCTGGACGGCGCAGTCCAATTAATCCACGACGTGGATCATCCTAATTTCGGCCTGATGCTGGACGTCTGGCACGTGTGGCAAGAGCCGGACATCGCCCGCCGCATCCGGTCGCTTGGAACGCGAATTTTTGGCGTGCACATCTGTGATTGGCCGCGTGAAGAACCGCGAAGCATTGCGGACCGCGTGTTGCCCGGCCAGGGAATGATCGATCTTTCTGATTTGTTAGGCGCGATCGAAGCCGCGGGTTATGACGGTGCGTATTGCCTCGAGATTTTTTCTGCCCACCACTTCCCCGATTCGTTATGGCGGCGAGACCCGGCCTGGGTGATCGAAGCCGGCCGCAGAGGATTTGAGAAAGCGTGGGAATCTCGAACAAGCAGGTGAAGTCATTGCCGCTTGAATCCTTCTGCCCCAAGTGCGGCATGAATAGTGGTCCTCCTCCAGGTGTACGTCCCCGGTATGACTGAGACGATAGGCCATGAAACATCCCTCCTGTTCTGGTTGTGACGGCATTACCTTTTTCTGTTAAAATGGAAGCCTATGAAACGCAAGACGACCGTATATCTGGAAGACGGGCTCCTGCGAGCTGTAAAAGTGGCTGCTGCCCGTTCGGGGCAGCGCGAGTATCAGGTGGTGGAACAGGCGCTACGGTCTTACCTAGGCATGGAGTTGCTCGAAAGCGCCGGTCGGCGCGCGTCGCTCAGCGAAAAAGAAGCTCTGAATCTGGCTTACGGGGAACTACACCGAAGCCGGCGGCCGTAAATGCTTCGTGTCGTCATCGATCCTGGTGTGCTGGTCGCCGCCTTAATTTCCGCCAGAGGGGCGCCGCGAGAGCTGGTCCGAGCCTGGATTAACGGCACTTTCGAACTTTTAGTATCCCATAAACTTGTCGCTGAACTGCACCGCGTTCTCCTACGGCAGAAGTTCAGGCCATACGTTTCCGAACGAGAGGTCAAAGCTTACGTCGCATTTCTCCGCCGTTTTGCAATCGAGTGTCCCGATGGGGAACCTGCGCCCGGACTCACTCCCGATCCCGGAGATGACTACCTGCTCGCGCTTGCCGGCTCGCAATCGGCCGACTTTCTCATCTCCGGAGATCCACATCTGTGTGAGATGAAGAACGCTGAGCCTCCAATCCTGACTCCACGGGCCTTCCTCAACCTACTGGCGTAAACGCGTTCGCTCGGGCCAACCCTTCAGCGCGGGCGTGCGGAGGTTCCTCCAGGCTATGGGCAGCCTCGGCTTTAGAAAGCCCGTCATCCACATGTAGGTCTGTCCTCAGAGCTTTGTGATCTCACGCACCAGTCAACCACCGTTAGGCTAAGGCAATTCGCTCAACACCCCCAGGTTCCTTCCGGTCCCGATTGACGTGCAGCGGGACAGCCCGGAAGCACACGGTCCCGATTCCCTCCATCGGGACCGTAGCCGGGTTCCACGCTCACTTTGAGGCCACGAGAACCGGCAGATGCCGGGATGTCCGCGCCGTCTGAGCAGCCTCAAGGGGTTCCGTTGTAGGGGTATCAAACCTCAACTCGACGCCGGGGTTGCTGAGCTGCAGCGAGGTGATTCGGTATCCTTCGGCGGCTGAAACAGCGGTCAGGTAGCTGGCTTTGGACGAATGCCGGTTGTGCACCACATAGGCCGCAACGATGCCCACACCCTCGGTCCCGCGCCGCACGGTGATCCAAGGCAAGCCGAGGTCACCCGTCCGCATCGTGAACGAATATTGTCCCGGAGTAAGCGTCATCCTGCCCAACTGGGCGGTGAAGGGTAGGTTGAATTCGCCCTTCGCCTTGATGCTCTCTTGGGCGCTGGCAAGCCCGCTGCCGAGTATTACCGCCAGCGCCGCCAGAGCCACGTACTTCATTCCGTTTGATTTTTTCAGTGAGTTCATGACCCACCTCCTTATGCTGATTTCAAAATTTGGGAGCGCGTTTGGCGCCCTCGATGAGTAAGGCGAGAACGCCGAACGAAAAAGGTAACGAGACAAAAAGGTAACGAGACGTGTGGATAAACAGGCTTCAACGTGGTACCGTTTCATTCATCCACAGGAGTCACCGGAGCGAGACGATGGAAGGGCCGGACCACGACGTCACCGGGCTTCTTAGAGCGTGGAGTGGAGGGGATGAGGAGGCGCTCGAGAAGCTGATTCCCCTTGTCCACGCGGAACTGCGCCGCCGGGCGCATCGCTACATGGCGCAGGAGCGTCCGGGCCACACGCTCGAGACCGCGGCCCTCATCAATGAGGTCTACCTGCGGCTCGTGGACATTCGAAGAGTGGCGTGGCAGGACCGCACGCATTTTCTTGCGGTATGCGCGCGGCTGATGCGGCGAGTGCTCACGGATTTCGCTCGCTCCAAGGGATATCAGAAGCGGGGCGGGGGCGCGCCTCGGGTCAATTTGGATGGGGCGCTGCTCGTCTCCGCTGAGCCATCCACGGACCTGGCCGCCTTAGATGCGAGCCTGAAGGCGCTCGAAGCATTTGATGCGCGGAAGTCACAGGTGGTGGAGCTGCGCTTCTTCGGCGGGCTGAGCGTGGACGAGACGGCGGCAGTGTTGAAGGTTTCTCCCGAGACAGTCAAACGCGACTGGAAGCTGGCGAAGGCGTGGCTGTTGCAGGAGATGGCGAGCGAACAACGGTGAGCGGGAAGGGCAGCCTCTGGTCCCGGCTACGGCGATGCGTGAGAGGGGCAATGGATCCTGAGCGGTGGAGGAAAATCGAAGAGCTTTATCATGCCGCACTGGCTTCGAGCGCCGGCCAGCGGCATGGATTCCTCCAGCAGGCCTGCGCGGGCGATGAGGCACTTTGCCGCGAGGTGGAGGCGCTGCTGGCGCAGGAGGGGCGCGCGGCCGAGTTTCTGGAATCGCCGGCGCTCGACGTAGCCGCGAAGGCATGGGCGCAAGTGATAGTCGGAGGCAATTCGGCCACGGGAGCCGAGCCATTGATTGGGCAAACGGTTTCGCACTACAAGGTGGTTGAGAGGCTCGGCGGCGGGGGGATGGGCGTCGTCTGCAAAGCCGAGGATACCCGGTTGCATCGGTTCGTCGCCCTCAAGTTTTTGCCGGAGGAAATGGCTCGCGATCCCCGTGCTACCAGCCGTTTCGCGCTGGAGGCGCGTGCCGCTTCGGCTCTGAATCACCCGAACATCTGCATTGTTCACGATATCGGCGAACACGATGGCCGGCCCTTCATGGCCATGGAGTTCATGGAGGGCCAGACGCTGAAACAGCGGCTCATAGCGCCGCCCTCCGGGCGGCAGGCCGGCTGGAGGCCAGCGCTGGAACTTGATGCCCTGCTCGAGCTCGCCATCCAAATTGCCGACGCTCTCGAGGCCGCGCACTCCAAGGGCATCATTCACCGCGACATCAAGCCGGCGAATGTGTTCGTCACGAACCGGGGGCAGGCGAAGGTCTTGGACTTCGGTTTGGCGAAATTGAGTCCTGTAGCGCCGCTGGTTCCTGCGCCCCAACAGGATGCGCCCACCGCTTCCATCGACGAATCCAACCTGACCAGCCCGGGCATGACCGTGGGCACCGTCGCCTACATGAGCCCAGAGCAGGCGCGCGGTGAAGAGTTGGACGCGCGAACCGACTTGTTCAGTTTTGGCGCCGTGCTTTACGAAATGGCTACCGGCCGCCAGCCCTTTACCGGCTCGACGACCGCCGTCATTTTTAACGCCATTCTCTCCCAGCAGCCGAAGCCGCCGCTTGAGCTCAATCCTCATCTGCCGCCGAGGTTCGAAGAAGTCATCAACAAAGCGCTCGAAAAAGATCGCGACCTGCGCTACCAGCACGCCGCCGACATCCTCGCCGATTTGAAGCGCCTGCAGCGCGACACAACTTCCGTTCGTACCGCCCCGGCGGCAGGGGCGAGTTCGAAAGCGGCTCCTATCATCGCTGTCGAGGCAGCACGCCGTGCGCCGTTGCACCGCGTCCTGCCGTGGGCGCTCGCCGCCATCGCAGGGATTGCCGCGCTCGCTTACCTGTTTCGCTCGCCGCTGCCTCCCCCCTCGGTTTCCGGATTCGTCCAGCTTACCCATGACGCGGCGCCCAAGCTCCTGATCGGAACGGACGGTTCACGGCTTTACTTCCAAGAGAACCCGCCATCACCAGCCCTGGCTCAGGTTTCCGTGGCGGGAGGTGAGGTGGTTTCAATGCAAGCTCTCTCACCGGCCATGTATCCCCTGAACATTTCGCCGGACGGTTCGCAACTGCTCATGTCTGAGGGTTCGACCTGCGCTAACTGCGCCTTATGGGCTGTGCCTACCCTGGGCGGTTCGCCGCGCAGACTCGCGAAGGCGACATTCGACGGCGCATGGTCCCCGAACGGTGAAAAGTTGGTTTATTCGGGCCAGACTTACCTCTATCTCGCCAACGCTGATGGGACCCACGCCGTTAGGCTCGCATCGCTGCCAGGCCCGGCGTACGATCTCGCATGGTCGCCCGACGGAAGCGAGATACGATTCACAGTCGGCAATATTTTTCAGGCGCAGAGCATCTGGCAAATCTCGTCCGGCGGCAAAAACCTCCATCGCTTCCTGCCGGGATGGAAACCCGGGATCAGCAAGTGCTGCGGAAGCTGGACGCCAGACGGAAACTACTATGCGTTCGAGGCAGGCGCCCAGATCTGGGCGCGGAGAGAAACCGGAAGCCTGTTGCACAAGACCAGCCGCGCGCCCGTTCAGCTTACGGCCGGGGCGATTACGTACCGCGGCGACTATGTTCTTCCCGGCAAAGACGGGAAAAGGCTCTTCGCGGTGGAAGCTCTCTCGCGCGGAGAACTTGAGCGCTATGACGCGAAGGCCAAAGCTTTTGCGCCCTTTCTCGGCGGCATCTCGGCGCAGGACGTGGCTTTCTCGAACGACGGGCAGTGGTTCGCCTACGTTTTGTTCCCTGAAGGAACGCTTTGGAGGAGCAAGATAGACGGAAGCGAAAAACTCGAACTCAGTTTCCCACCGCTTTACGCCATGGGGCCCCGCTGGTCCCCGAATGGAAAGGAGCTTGTGTTTTCCACGCTCGAGACGGGGAAAGTTCCGCGCATTTACCTGGTTTCAGCCGATGGAGGAACGCCACGGGAACTCGTGCCGGATAGCAGCGATACTTTCCAAGCCGACCCGACCTGGTCGCCCGACGGAGGCTCGGTTGCGTACAGTGCCTCCGGCCCGGACAAGTCTGTGTTATCCGCGCTTTACATTTTTAATCTCAAAACCGGTCAGGATTCGATCGTTCCTGGCTCGCAGGGATTTTATTCCCCACAGTGGTCGCCCGACGGGCGCTACCTGGTCGCCATGCCGACCAGCGCGTTGAGCCTGAGGCTCTATGATTTCAAGGCTCATAAATGGTCCCTGCTGTTTACCGGCGGAAACGCGGCCTATCCATGCTGGTCCGGGGACAGCAAGCATGTCTATTTCCTGGGTGAGGGGAAGCCAGCAATTTTGCGCGTGAGCATTAGCAACCGGAAGGTTAAGCAGGTCGTGAGCCTGAGGGGGTTGCGGACGACGGGATATTATGGTGAGTGGCTTGGCTTGGGACCCGGCGACTCGCCGCTCGTGCTCAAGGACGCCGGCACGCAGGAAATCGTCTCTATGGATTTTCACGAGCCATAGCGCAGAGTTGTTTTTTAACTCTGCGGCTTTTCTGTGGTTCAGATTCGCGTTCGCTCGTCGGCCGGCAACGGGAATCGGTCAATGGCCACACGAGGCGCTGGAGTACGCGCACGAGCGGGGCAGCGTTCCCGGGCACTGGCTCTACAGAACCCGAAGAGCAGAGATTTAGATCCATTCGTTAATTGGACGCGGTCAGCCAAATTCCGTCAGCGGATTGCACTGCCGGTCTTGGCCGGGCAAATTCAGCTTTTTTGCAGCTTTTGAGCTGATTTTCCTCCTTTTCGACAAAACAGACCCAAACGAAGCCAAGAAATTCAACCGCTTGCGGTGTTCGGCGACCAGCGGGGCGTTGGCGGCCTCAAGAGACCCTATTGCAGGAATGAGTCGGCTTCCGCGGCGACTCTCGAACGGGCACTCACATGGCCGCCGGAACCCCGTGCCTGGTAATGGTGATCCTCTCGCCTCTTGCGACTCGATGCAGCAGGAGGGACAGGTGTGTCTTCGCATCAAATGCGCCTACGATTTCCATTGTGCCTCCTCAAACCAGTCTCGACTAGTTCAGTATGCGCGACGGCGATTCCGGGCTTGCGGAAGCGCCAGTAAATGTAGTCCGCCAGTGTGTCGTGCCAGGCATACGGCTCAGGACTCTCGATGACTTTCGGGAAGTGAAAACATGCTAAATTGTGAGGAACCTGCGGTTGAGTTGAGAAACCTCAAAAGGAGCGTTATGGTGAAGAAGGTGACTATCGCGCTGGCGGCGTGTTGGTTGTTCCCGCTGGCTGTCTTCGGAAGCGGAAGCCCTCAGCCTCTGACTCTTTTTTCCCCGAATCATCATCTCTCCGTCACGTTCGGGCTCCGATCTCTGCCCAAACCTTACGAGGCCGGGGAGCGGATGTATTATCGCGTCTCATACAACGGCAAACCCGTCCTGGCCGATTCTCCGCTTGGCCTGGAGTTCGCAGGCGCTTCCGCGCTTGACCGCGACCTCACCGTCGACCGAACCAGCATGGAATCTTACGATTCAACCTGGCAGGACCGTATCAACGACGAACTGAACGTGCGCGACCACTACCATCAGCTCTCGATCTGGCTCAGAGAGCGCAACGCTCCACATCGGCGGCTTGGTATGGTCTTCCGCGCTTACAACTCAGGCGTGGCCTTCCGCTATGTCCTGCCGAGGCAGCAGAATCTCACAACGTTTGTCCTGAAAAACGAGGAAACCGGATTTTACTTCGCGCGTTCCGCTTCCGCGTTCGCTTTAGAGCTGGGCAAGTATGCTTCCGCTTACGAAGCAGAATTTCAGCCCGTCACCCTACACCAGATTCGCCCTTCGGCAATCGTCGGATTACCCTTCCTGGCGCATCTGGCCGGTGGGCCGTGGGTGGCCATCCTCGAAGCCGATCTCGAAAACTATGCGGGCCTCTACGTGGGCGGCGCCGAAGGCTTTCCAGATGGGCTCGCAGGCAAGCTTTCGCCCTTGCCCGGCCATTCCGGCGAAGCCGTGATGGCTTCCACGCCGAAGGCGACGC
Source organism: Terriglobia bacterium (assembly GCA_030041095.1). Lineage (GTDB taxonomy): Bacteria > Acidobacteriota > Terriglobia > UBA7540 > UBA7540 > JASHON01. Next base: position 5,791 of record JASHON010000049.1, on the reverse strand, counting down.
CGTGGCGGGTGGTGATGGTGAATTTACGTCCGGGCGGGTTGATCGAATCGACGGATCTCATCCTGAACTTGAATCCGCCTTCGGCGGTCAAGAATGAATCGTGGATTCATCCCGGAAAGACGGCCTGGGATTGGTGGTCAGGAGATTACGATACGAACGTCAGCTTCAAGCCAGGAATGAACACTGCAACGTTGAAGCATTATGTCCAGTTTGCGTCAGACCATCACTTGCCTTACCTGCTGATCGACGCCGGCTGGTCACCGCCCGACGACATCACCCACTGGGTCCCGAACGTGAACCTGCCGCAGATTCTTTCTTTCGCAAAGCAGCGGCACGTAAGGATTATTCTCTGGGTGGAATGGAAAGCCGTCAAGAAGCAGCTCGCGGTCGCACTTCCCCTTTACCACCGCTGGGGCGTCGCGGGCTTCAAGATGGATTATATGAATCGCGACGATCAGCAAATGGTAAGGTTCTATTACCAGGTGGCGCGCGCGGCGGCGCGTTACCATCTGGTGGTGGATTTCCACGGCGCATTCAAGCCTACAGGGATGCGGCGGACTTATCCGAATCAGCTTTCGCGCGAGGGCGTTTTGGGCATGGAGTACAGCAAGTCAACCTATCGCTGCACTCCCTACCACGACGTCATACTTCCTTTCACCCGAATGCTGGCGGGTCCGATGGACTACACACCGGGCTGCTTCAACAACGCCACAAAGTCGCAGTTCAAACCGAGCGACGTGAACCCCATGTGCCAAGGCACTCGCGCGCACCAGCTCGCGATGTACGTCGTCTATTTCAGCCCGTTGCAGATGCTTTCCGATGATCCCGAAATCTACGATCACCATCCCGGCATGACGTTCCTCGACCGCGTGCCGACGGTCTGGGATCGGACCGTTGTGCTCGACGGCGACCCGGGCCAATACGTCACGATTGCGCGCGAGAAAGGAAAGGTCTGGTATTTGGGCAGCATGACCAACTGGACGCCACGCAGCCTGAGAATTCCGTTGAGCTTTCTCGGCAACGGGACGTACCGCGCCGAAATTTACTCTGACGGTCCCGATGCCGCGCGGAATGCCAGGAGCCTGAAAATGACGGACAAGACTGTAGGCGAAAACGACTTTATCAACGCTCGTCTCGCCCCAGGCGGAGGGCTGGCCGCCATTGTAACGCCGGTCGCCGTGACGCGCCATTGAAAGGAGAGGAAGCTGAGATTATCCTTCTACGCGGCCCGTGTTGGATAGAATGGCTTTGGCGATGTCCCAGGCGGCGCGCGGATGGCTTAACGACGAGCTTTGCGCCGCAAGCCGCGCGCGCTCCCCGGGTTGCTCGAGCAGGCGCTCGACGACGGCCGATAGCTGGCCCGGAGACTTGATCCACACTCCCACGCGCCATTTCTCCAGCCAAGCGCAGGTGCGTTCTTCGTTTCCCGGGAGCGGGTCAAACGCCAGAAACGGCAAACCGGCGGCTGCGGCTTCCATCACCGTTGCCCCTCCAGGCTTGCTGAGCACGAGATCGGCTGCTGCCATCCATTCATGCACGTTGTCTACCCACGCAAGGATGCGCCAGGCGTCGCGGTCCATTGACATCCGCAACAACGTGGATTCGAGCCGGCGGTTTCTCCCAGCGATGAAGACGGCCCGGAACGGCGCGCGCACGCGCTGGAGCGCTTCCACGATTGGGCGCGGCCTGCCATATCCGCTGCCACCGAAAAGAACCAGAATGAGCGGCAAGTCGCTTGCGACGCCAAGCTGCCTTCGCGCCTCCTTTCGATCGGGCAGATGCGAGAATCGAGGATCAATCGGCATGCCGCAGGAGAAGATTTTCGCGCGCGGCGCGCCCGCCGCTTCCAGTTCCAAGCCAAGATCCGGGTGAACGACCGGATAAAGGTCAACCTCCGGCTGCACCCAGGCTCGATTGAAATCCATCAGCTCGAGACCCACAAGAAAGAATGGAGCGTGCGTCCGGCGCTTATACATTGCCGCAATCTCGCACACTCCCACTTCCGCAGCCACCACCACCTTCGGCTGAACTCGCGCGAGATAGGAAAAAAGAGGCCGCGCGCCCCAGCGGTAAAGCCAAGCCGGCCCGGTGGACGCGCCCTGGCTTTGCGTCCGCTCGATTCGGCGCCAGAGGTCGGGCCAGTAGCGGAGAGGAATGGCATAAGAATTGTAGTAAGCGCGAAACCAGCCGGAGCACAACGAAAGCGCATCCTCCACCTTCACATCGAGCGTTGAATCGATTTCGAGAAAGGCGCTGCGCAGCGCCTCCGACGCCCGGCGATGCGACGCTCCGTGCGGTGTGGTGAGAATGAGGATCAAAGAAAGTCGTTCACGGAGACGAAGGTGAAGCCGCGCTCGCGGATCTCGCTGACGATCGTGGGAAGCGCACGGAGCGTATCCGTGTGATCCACTTCGCCCGGTTCATGGCGGCCGCAGCCATCGTGCAACAGAATGATGGCGCCGTCGTCGATATGATCCAAAGCGAGGCGCGCGATATCTCCCGGCCTGTTCTTTCGAACCCAGTCAAAGCCGGTATCCGACCATTGCACGGGAACCATGCCCCGCTCGCGCAGCAGGGAGAACAGTCCAAACCAGCGCACGCCGTAAGGGCAGCGGAAAAGGCGCGGGCGCACCGCCGCAGCGCGCTCAACGGCGTCTTGCGTGCTGTCGATTTCGCACGCCATTCTTCCCCGGGTTTTCAGATAGAGAAACGGATGCGTATAGGTGTGATTCCCAATCGTGTGACGCTCCCGGACCATCCTTTGCAAACATTCGGGATATCGATCGGCGAGCTTTCCGTTCACAAAAAAAGTGGCCGTCACTCCGGCGTCTTTGAGCCAGTCCAGAATCTGATTGGTGACCGGCGGTGTGGGACCATCGTCAAACGTCAACGCCACTCGCTTGCCTCCACGGGCGCCGCGCACGAGCGACCGCCCCAGTAACTGCGAGTCCGGCACGGCAACACCGTAGTAAAGCAGGCCAACGGCCCAGCCAACAATCATCAGAATGACGATGATGAGTGGCCAATTCATGCGAGCTCATGCGGGAGGAGCAAGCTCCCGGCGGTACCATTCGACGGTTTTCCGCAAGCCCTCAGCGTAATGAACTTTGGGCTCGTATCCCAGCGTTTGCCGCGCCAAAGAGATATCCGCAAGCGATTCCCGAACGTCGCCCTCCCGCGGAGGGCCATAGCTCGGCACAACTTTTCGGCCAAAAATATCATTGAGCATTTCTACGGTCTGGTTGAGCGTGTGGCTTCGGCCGACTCCGACGTTCATCACCTTGCCTGCTGCGCCGGCGGCTTGCGAGGCAAGGAGGGTGGCTTGAACGCAATTTGGTACATAAGTGAAATCACGCGATTGTTCCCCGTCTCCAAAAATCGTGGGAGTCTGGCCACGAATGTAAGCTGCAATGAACAAAGACAGAACGCCGGAATAAGGCGAATCCGGGTTTTGGCGAGGTCCAAAGATGTTGAAATAACGAAGCGCTACACATTCCAGTCCGTAAAGATCGGTAAAAAGCCGGCAATAGTATTCCCCTGTGAGCTTGCCGAGCGCATAGGGGGAAAGCGGATGGGGAATGTGAGTTTCAACGCGCGGGAGAATGGGATTATCGCCATAGGCAGAAGAAGATGCGGCAAAAACCAGCCGTTTGACTCGAGCGTCCCGCGACGCTAAGAGCACGTGCAGCGTTCCATCGATGTTCACCGCGTTCGAGGTGAGGGGATCCTTCACCGAGCGCGGCACTGAAGGCAAGGCCGCAAGATGAATGACGTAATCCACCCCTGCGAAAACGGGCCGTATCTTTTCCAGATTACGGATGTCCAGCTCGAAGAATTCAATCCGGTCTATCACTTTCGAGAGATTCTGTCTTCGTCCCGTGGACAAGTTATCGAGGACGCGCACGGTCTCGCCACGCCGGAGCAATTCATCCACCACGTGCGACCCGATAAATCCACTTCCACCTGTGACTAAATACACCGCCATTCGTTTCCTCCAGGGCGAGGCCCCAGTTTAGCATGGGCGCATTGCATCTCCAAGATTGCACGCGATTTGGCGTATAATAGAGACCTGGGAGGGATTTGGCAGGATGGAGGGATTCACTTGGAAGCCGTAAGGCGGCAGAAGCGGTTTAGGCAAAATGAGGGCAGTCTCAGGCGAAGGCGGGCTTCAGTGCGCGGAACGCCTGCGAGAAACCGCAAGGCGGGACTGAGCGTGAAGCGCCGTCAGGCTAACTCACGGCCTATCAAAGAGATACATTCAATTAGCCAGCCGCTCAGCCCGCTTCGCGACCCGGCTTACGAGGCAGCGGTAAGAAGCTTCGAGGTTGCAATCAGGCATTTCCACAAACAGAGATACGAAGTGGCGAGAGAGTTATTTGAAAAGCTGGCTGCTTCCGCGCCTGTCGGCATCGCCGACCGAGCCAAAGTTCATCTAAAGCTTTGCAATCAACGGCTTGGTCCTCCAGTTCGCAGTCTAAAAGGCGCGGAGGACTACTATGTGGCCGGTGTTTCAGAGCTGAACGCTCGCCGGCCTGAGAAAGCAGTGGAATGGCTGGCGAAGGCGAGCAAGCTCCGTCCCGACCGGGAAGAAGTCCTTTACGCTCTCGCATCGGCCTATGCGCTGCAAGGCAATGTGGACGCAGCCATGGTGCCGCTGAAAAGGTCCATCGAGCTGAGGCGGCAGAACGCTTTCCAGGCCGCTCGAGACGAGGATCTGCGGGCGCTCGCGTCTGACCCACGCTTCGTCGAACTCGTTCGCGGAGGACGGTTCGTCACCACCCGAGTGCGTTCCTAGACCGCCGTACCTTCCAGCCGCGCGGCTGAACGCTGGCTTCCGATGAGAGTCGTTGCTATTGGAGGAGGAACGGGCCTGGCTACTCTCCTCCGTGGATTGAAGAGCTATTTTGGCTCACCCCATCACAAACCCCGCTCGCCGGCATCCCTAACATCCCTTACGGCTATTGTGACGGTCACGGACGAAGGCGGAAGTTCCGGCCGGCTTCGCAAAGACTTCAGCATCCTTCCGCCGGGAGACATACGCAACTGCCTCGTGGCGCTGGCGGGTGACGAAACTCTGTTTGCCCGGCTCTTCAACTACCGGTTTAAGTCCGGCCATGGCTTGCGAGGGCACAGCTTCGGCAATCTTTTCCTGACTGCCTTGACGGATCTCACTCGAGACTTCGCCAAGGCCGTCCGGCTTTCGAGCGAAATCCTTGCCGTTCGTGGCGAGATATTTCCCTCGACGCTTTCCGACGTTCACTTGCAAGCTCGCCTCACCGACGGGCGCATCCTCTATGGAGAGAGGAGAATTACCCGCACCCATACACCCATCGAGCGGCTTTTGATGAATCCGAGCCGGTGCAAACCTCTGCCGGAAGCGGTGGAAGCGATCCGCAAGGCCGATCTCGTCACATTAGGGCCAGGGTCACTTTACACGTCCTTGATCCCCAATCTTCTCGTTCACGGGATTGCAGAACAAATGGCTCGAACGCGCGCGCTTCGCCTGTACATCGGAAACTTGATGACCCAGCCCGGCGAAACAAAACACTATACGGCTGCAGACCACCTGGCCGCCTTGCACCAACACGCCGGGCGGCGGATTATTGACGGGATGATCCTGAGCAAGTCCAGAATTTCCGCCGCGATGCGGAAGCGCTATGCCGTGGAAAGGGCCGAACCGGTGGTCAACGACGTCGATCGGATTGAGAGCCTGGGGGTGCGCCCCATCATCGCTGATTTGCTCGCAGAAGACCATGTGGCGCGGCACGATCCGCGCCGCCTGGCGCAGCTT
>JASHON010000002.1 GCA_030041095.1 Terriglobia bacterium | reverse complement strand
GGCGCGTCAAGGTCTGGGATGCGGAGCACCAAAGGATGGTGGTGCTGCTCACCAATCACATGCAGTTCGCCGCCACGACGATCTCCGAAATCTATCGCCAGCGCTGGCAGATTGAACTTTTCTTCCGGGCGCTGAAACAATCTCTCCGGGTCAAGACCTTTGTCGGCACCAGCGCCAACGCGCTGAAGATTCAAATTTGGACAGCACTGATTGCGATGCTGGTGCTGAAGTATTTGCAGTGGCGCGCCCGTTTCGGCTGGTCGCTGTCGAACCTGGTGGCCCTGCTGCGCCAGCAGCTCTTTGTTTATCGGGACCTTTTCGCCTGGCTGGATGAGCCCTTTGAACCTCCGCCGGCGCTGCAGGGGATCCATGACACCCAACTTTCTCTTGGTTTTAGTCAGGTTTAATTGGACAGCACCATGAAAAATTCCGCGCCTCGCCCGGCCCGTTCACCTCCGCCGCCGGGGAAACCTGGTTCTCAAAACCGGCTCCAGGGGCGAAGTTTGTCCAATACAATCAACACGCAGTTTGCCGGCCCGCGGCTAATTTGGACAGCCGTGGGTTTGAAACCCGCCCTTACCCCAAACGCTTTCATCGCTTCGTGGGTGTCGCGAAGCAACATGACCAACTGATACAGGGGTACCGAAGCGGCTGCCGGAGCGCTTGACGCAGCTCCGCCGCCTGACGTGCGGCCAGACCTGAGGAAAGCCTTGCCTTTCCAAAGGCGCCGATGACTGCATTCATTAGGGCGAGGCTGCACCTCGCCCTTCCTCCAGGACACCGAGTTTGATGAGACGGCCCGGCTAGGGTTTCAGTACCGTTCTTAACAGCGGCTGCAGCCCGTTCCACGCGATTTGCACTCCAATGCAGAAGAGCACGAAAGCGATCACGCGTAAGATACCCTGCACGGTGTGAGGCGAGATGCGGTCCCGGATCTTGGGCGCATAGCCGTAACAAAGGTATACGAGCACGCTTAAAGCCACGACCGCGAGCAGAATGCCGAGATGAGCCAGCACGTCTGCAACAACCCGATGGGCCGGGACGTGCGCGCTGAGAGTTAACATCACAACGATGCTGCCGGGCCCGGCTGTCACAGGAAACGTCAGCGGATAGAAAACCATGTCCTTCGAGCCTCGGGGGCCGGCGTTGCTGAAATCTTTGGTCGCAGGGTTCGTTTGAGGAGCTTCCTGGTTCAGTAGCCCCCATCCCATGCTGGCCAGTATCAATCCTCCAGCAATCTGCATCACAGGGAGGGAGATTCCGAAGAAGTGCAAAATGGCAGTGCCCGCCAATTCAATGAGAGCAAGAAACAGAGTTGAAGTGATGGCGATTCGGCGCGCCAAGTCGCGCAGAACGGGGGCCGGTGCGCCTTCGACGAGGCCGAGGAATACCAGCGCCGAGCCCAGAGGATTGATCAGGGGCAGCAGGGCGCTGAATGCCAGGCCGAAGAACTTCAAGAAAACGGTTACGTTCGGGTTCACAGGTTACCACATTTGTGGTATAAAATAACCACATGCTTAATCTTCGGTCCAAAACACGACAGCGATTGCTTGCGTATTACTTCACGAATCCAACGGCACGGCGCCATCTGCGCGATCTGGCAGGCCGGCTGGCTGTCGACCCTTCGAATCTTTCCAAGGAATTACGGCGACTGGAGCACGAAGGACTGTTTACCTCCGAAATCAGCGGCCGCCAGAAGTATTTTTACCTGAATCGCGACTATTCGTTGCTTTCCGAGGTGCGCCGGATCGCGACGAAGACCATCGGAGCTGTGCCGCTGCTTGCACAGTCCCTAAAAGGCATTCCAGGCATCGAGCAAGGCTATCTCTATGGTTCGTTTGCGCGGGGCCAGCAGGACGCCGCGAGCGATATCGACGTTCTCGTGATCGGCAGCCCAAAGAGCGGCCTCCTGGCTGGCGCCGTCGAGAAGCTTGAGCGCCAACTTGGGCGCGAAATCAACTACACGGTCCTTACACGGCAGGAATTCCGGGCGCGCCGGCACCGAAGGGACGCCTTTCCCGAACACGTGTGGCATCATAAGCGAGTTCCGCTTTTGGCCTCGGAATGAGAATCCTCAAGCCTCACACCGTCAATTGGGATCAGGTCTACCGCTTCCTCGACAGTGCGAGCAAGAAGCTCATTTCTGCCCAAAAGATTCTCGCTATCGATGAAGAGGCCTCACTCGAACAAGCCTACGCCGCAATGTTGAGGGCGTCTCTTGCCTTCATGTTTAGCTGGGGCGTCCGTCCTCGCAGCCAGGCCATCACGTGGCCATTATTGATTTCGTCCGGCAGCATCTCGGCAAGAAGCACGCCGGAGTCCTGACCGTTTTCGACCGTCTTCGCCGGAAACGCAACGCGGCCCTCTACGATGACACGGGATTTGTTTCCGGGCACGACGCGGAGGAAGCATTGGCAACCGCCCGCGAATACCTTGATCTGATCCGGGCTGATATCCAAGGCCGCCGGAGCCGTGCCCACCCTGGTGGTTCCGGGACATCGTGATTTTGCGAATCCACAGCGTTTTAGGGTGCGGCTTGCATCCTGCGGGCCGTCTATTCGCAGTGCAGCGCCGCAATCGGATCCACCTTCGCCGCGCGGCGCGCGGGAATATAAGTGGCAAGCAGCGAAACAGCCACAACAATGCACGCCACCACTATAGCAGCCAGCGGCCCCTGCGGAGCGAATCCGTCGAACAAACCCGAAAAAAGCCGCGGCAGCGGAAGCGCCAATACGACGCCGGCGGCACATCCGATCCCCGTCAACATACCACCTTCCCACAGTACTAAGGCAAGCACATCTTTCCTTTGCGCGCCCAGAGCCACTCGAATGCCAATCTCGCGCGTGCGCTGGGTGACGGAATAGGCGATCACGCCATAGATGCCCACGGTGGCGAGCCCCAGCGCGAGCCCTGCGAAAAGCGTCATAAGTCCAACCAGCAGCTTGTCGCCGCCCAGGTTGTTTGCGATCAAGTCCTGCATGGTCTGGATTCTCACCGGCTGGTCTTTATCCACTGTCCACACGGCGAGGCGCACCATGGGCGACAACTCCGCAGTCTCGACGCGTGACCGTATCAAGAGCGTCATGCTGGAGAAAGCATGAACGGGAATTTGCAAATAGCACTCGTAAATTCGAGGATCAGGAGTGATTTGGCCCACATACTGGCTCACATTTCCGGCGATGCCAACTATTTGCGCCTGCTTGTGGTTGCCGTCCTTCACTTCGATCTGCATGCCAATCGCATTTTCCTTCGGGAAGAAGCGCTGGACGAATTCCTGGTTCACGATTGCCACAACTGGCGTGTGGACACTGTCAGAATCTGAAAACTCCCGGCCGCGCATCAAGGGAATTTGCATGGCGCGAAAATAATCCGGCCCGACAACAGAAAACGCCGCCGAGGGGCGCTTCTCCGGAGGCTGCGGAGGTTGCCCGGCAATATCGAAGGTGGCGTTGTCCAAGCAACCCATGGGAACGCAAGAATCCACTCCGGCGTTCTGGACGCCCGGGAGATGGCGCAATTTCTCTGTTACCTGGCTGAAAAGAGCTATCCGCGCATCCAACTCCTGATACTGCCGACTGCTGACGTCCAGGTTCGCAATGAGAAGGTGCTGGGGGTTGAACCCGTTCGGCTCGCGAACCTCGCGGGTGACTTCACGGATGACGATGCCCGCCGCGGCCAGTAGAACAAGCGCAAGCGCGACTTCGCCGGCAACCAGCGCGCCACGCAAGCGGGCACGCCCTGCGCCGCCTGAACCTGTTCTTCCACTTTCGCTCAGCGCATCGCGCGGGCTGGCCTTCGAAGCGCGGATGGCAGGGACCAGACCAAACAGAATCGTCGTAAGGAGTGTGACCGCCAGCGTGAAGAGGAGGGTAGGCTGATCCAGGCGGAATCCCGCCGCCTGTTGCCTGCCGTATTCATTGAAAGCGAAGCCGGCGCGCAGGAGATCGATTCCCCAAACAGACATGAGCAGTCCCGTGCCACCTCCTGCCACGGCGATCGGGAAGCTTTCAGCCAGCATTTGCCGGAGCAAGCGCCCGCGGCTCGCGCCCACTGCCGAACGGACGGCCAATTCGTGTGCGCGGCCCGCGCCCCGCGCCAGCAACAAGCCCGCAATGTTGGCGCAGGCAATCAACAACACCAGGGCCACAATGGTCATCATCAGCACCAAGGCATTGCGGACGTTTGCCGAGCGAATGTTGTATTCCTGCAAAGTGAGGACCGTGGCGCCCCAATCCTTGTTGGTTTGAGGATAACTTTGCGCCAGCCGCTCGGCCATGGAATTCATTTCCGCCTGTGCACGCTTGACCGTCACGCCGGGCTTGAGCCGCCCCAGCACCAGATCGATGAAATGGTTCGCGCGCGCGGAGGGAGTGAGGTCCTTCGGGCTGAAAACCAGCGGCGTCCACAGCCGCGTGCCGGCCATCGCCCGATCGGCACGCGCCGGCATAACGCCCACAATCGTGTAACGAACCCCGTCAATTTCGAGGTTCTTTCCGATCGCGTCAGGGTCCGCGGCGAAACGCTCATGCCAAAGTGCGTGGCTCAGGACCACGACGTGGCCGTTGCCGGTCTGAGCGTCCCTCGCCAGAAATGCGCGCCCGAGCGCAGGCAGGATCCCAATCACGTTGAAGTAATCCGGCGTGACGCGATCGCCATAAACTGATTCCGGCTCGTCTTTGCCCGTCAGCGTGAACGAACGTCCGCTCTCGACCGCAGCCATTTTCTCAAATACACTGTTCTGCTGTTGCCAGGACTCGAAATCGGGCGCGGAGACACCTTCCAGGTCATATCCCTTGATTAGGTTTTTGGAAGAGATCGTGCACAAGCGGTCGGGGTCTTTGACCGCTGGCTTTCTCAAAAGAATTGCGCTCACCACACTGAAAATAGTGGTATTGATCGCAATACCGAGCGCAAGCGTCAGCACGGCGACGGCGGTAAAGCCGGGCTTCTTCGCCAGCATTCGCAAGCCGTAACGCAAGTCTTGCCACCATCCGCGCATCGAAATATCTCCACGCAACCAGTCAAACCACAGCATTCTGCAATCCAAACTTACACGGATTTCGCAAGACCAACAAAAGGCCCCGGCCCAGGGCGTTATCTATTGCAGCTTTTGGACTTAAAGCACGAACGTCCCGGAAGGGCGCCCGAGGTTTCGAGGTGAGGCTGATACTCCCATGGGCGCGGGTGTCCGGCAACGGACAGCGCTTTCCCACAACCGGACATCCTATGCTCAGCAGTGTCGCATTAGTTATGACGCGGCTGTGCCGCCTGACGCGCGGCCAGACTTGAGGAAAGCCTTGCCTTTCTGGGAGCGCCAGTGATCGGATCATTGACGGCGAGGCTGCGCCTCGCCCCCTGGGGCTTCTACATTTCACACGCCGCTTCCCAGGCGCTCCGGCAGCCGCTGCGGCACCCCCGTATCAGTTGGTCATGTCGCTTCGCGACACCCACGAAGCGATGAAAGCGTTTGGGGTAGGGGCGGGTTTCAAACCCGCCCCTACTCAATTTTCAAGACAGGGCATGACTTCAGTCATGCCGCACTGCGTCGCAGACTCCAACGGCTTTAGCCGCTGCCCGGCGCAACCAGGAGCCAACCACGCTGCAGGAAAAGGCCACCTTGTCATCCGCACCGAAGCATCTCTGCATTTCTTGGGAAACGAACGCTGGGATTCTTCGCTACGCTCAGAATGACATACGCGGCTGGCGCATACATCGCGCGCGTCAGCGCAAGCGGCGCCGGCGCCAACCGGTATTTTCGTCGAGCACCATGCGCGAGATGACGCTGATTACCAGAACGAAAAAGGTGACAAAGAACGCGGCTGCATAGGCGAGCGCGTGGGCGCCGGAAAAAGGCTCGGTAATGAACGACCAAATGGCGTAGGTAAGGTAACCAATGGGTTCTTTCGTAAGATGTCCGGTCCAGAGGTAATTGGACCAGCCGGCGGTATAAAGCAGCGGCGCCGTTTCTCCCACGGAAATGGCGAGCGCCAGCAAAATGCCCGTTAGAATGGCTGGCAGCGCTGCGGGCACGCAGATTCCCATGATCACCTTACCATCGCCCGCGCCCAAGGCAAGGCCCGCCTCGCGCAGCGAGCGCGGCACCTGGCGAAGCGCCATTTCGCTGGTGCGGCAGATGTACGGCAGAGAAATGATGGCAAGCGCGATGCTTCCTGCTGCAACCGAGAAATTCCAGCCGAGCCCGGCGACCATCGTGACGTAGCCGAAATAGCCGATCACGATCGAAGGCACTCCAACCAGGACGTCCGCAAAGAACCGAATAGCCGGCGCCAGGCGCCCATGATCGAATTCCGACAAGTAAATGCCGGCTGCGAGCCCCGGCGGAATGGCAAGAAGAATACCGCCGAAGGCCAGCACCAGAGTTCCTTGGATGGCATTGAGGAGCCCGCCGCCCGTTCCGGACGTGATGTGAGTAATGACTTTTGGAGTGATCGCGCTGGCGCCGCGCAAGAAGACGACAACCACGATCCAGACCATCGCGCCACCGAGCAGAGCAAAGGCAGCCACCGTCAGACTCCAACCGAGATAGTCGAAGAGACGGCGCCAGCGGCGCCGCGCATTGAAGGCCTGGAGCGCGGCAGAATCAGCGACGGCAGGGGTTGCGCTCATTATGGCGCTCCCGCGCCTTGCTGGCCCGCATAATAGAGCAGCAGCCGGGCAAAGCTATTCACGAGGATGGAGATCACACAAAGAACCAGCGCTACCTCGGCCAGCGAGCGAACGGCCATCCCGGTCGGGTCCGTCAGCGCGCTGTCGAGTTGCGAGACGATGAAAGAGGCCATCGTGGAAACCGTGTCATAAATGTTTCTGGGCAAGATGTTCACTGCATTGCCACTGATCATGAGCACGGCCATGGTTTCACCGAGTGCACGGCCGGTGGCGAGAATGCTGGAGCCAATCAGCACCCGGCGCACGGCCGGCAAAAGCACGCCCCACTGGGCTTCAAACCGGCTGGCGCCCAGCGCTAATGCGCCTTCGTGCAACGACGCGGCTTGACCGAGCAGCGCGTCGCGCAGCGTAGCGGTGATCAGCGGAACAATCATCAACGCCAGCACGAAGCCGCACGTCAACAGTCCGTACCCGCTTCCAGAGGGGCCGCTGAAGAAAGGAATGAAACCCAGCCACTTCACCATGAACGGAAAAACCCGGTAACCAAGAAAAGGAATCACCACAACGTAGCCCCACAGCCCGAAAACCACGCTCGGAATAGCGGCCAGCAGCTCCACGAACAGCGATACCCACGTTCGCAGCAGCGGCGGCACGCCCTCGGCCAGAAACATCGCCGCGCCCACGCCCACCGGAACGGCGATCAGGAGCGCAATGGCCGTGGTGAGCAGCGTGCCGGCGATCAGGAAAAGAATGCCGTAATGCGCGCCCGGCATGATTTGCTGGCCGTGCACGGTAATCGGATTACCATAAAGTCTGCCGAGGCTCCAGGTGTTCTTATAGAGGAACTTCCAGCCGTTGAGGCGGACGGCCGGCCACGCATAAATCACGAGAAAAACCACAATCACGATCAGCGTGACGCCCACGATGCTGGCCAGCCCGGCTGTAATTCTGCGGAAAGTCATAGCAATCTACCGGATTTCGCCAATCTGGGCAGCCGTTAGCCTGGCGATGGCAGCCGGAAGCGGGACAAAGTGCACGGCGTTCATGAAGCGAGCGGTGCTCCCGCCGTTTGCGCTGATGGCCCAAAAAAAGAATTTGCGCAATGCCGTGGCTTGCGCGGCTGAAGGCTGATGTCGGCTCACCATCACGTATTCGTAATTGATGATGGGGTAGGAGTCGGCGCCGGGCGCAAAAATCAGACTGAGCCGCTCATCTTGCGGCGTCTTTCCGGCCATCACCGCCGCCGCCCCTTCCGCCGTCTTCACGGTGGGAAGCAAAAAACGCCCGGCGCGGTTTTCCAGCATTGCCGTGCCCAGATGATACCGTGCAATTCCGGACTCGTAGCTTGTGCCAATATAAGCCACCGAATAAGGGTTGCCGTGGATCGCTGTGACCATGCCTGGATTACCTTCAGCGCCAAGGCCACCGGGAACCGCCGGCCAGCTCACCGTCGTTCCGTAACTTACGTTGTTTGCCCAGGACGGCGTGCTGAACGAGAGATATTGAGTGAATATGAAAGTGTCTCCGCTGCCGTCTGTCCGGTGGACCGGGATGACCAGGCGATGGGGCAAACGTACACCGGGGTTGAGAGCCCTGACCGCAGCGTCGTCCCAGTATCGTATCTTACCGTCGTAGAGTCCGGCTAGCACCGGCCCGCTCAGCTTCAAGTGACCCGCGTTGAGGCCGGGCAGATTGTAGTTGACCATCTGCATCGAGATGCAAAGAGGAATGTTCAGCATTTCCGGATGCTGCTTCATTTGCGCGTTGCTCATGTAAGCGTCTGAAGCGCCGATCTGCGCAATGCCTGCAATCGCCTGAGAAATGCCGGTACCGCTGCCCGTCGATTGGGTGGTGATCCTCGCATCAGGATCGATGTGGTTGTAAGCCGGGAGCCAGAGATTGAACAGAGGGTAGAGCAGGCTCGAACCAGTCTCAAGAAGATTCACGTCTTGAGCGGCGCGGCCAAGGGCAGCGCTGGTGGCAACGATGACGCCTAGCACGAGCGCGAAAACGCCGCCCATGAGCATCGAGCGGCCTGTCGGAACCGGCACGGTTTTCCGGTGAAGTGGCACGATAGCCTCCTGTGTTTCACTGAATATGCCGAAAGCGGCTGCGGCCAAAAAGACTCTCTTGGCCGGGGTACAACAGGCTATCAACTGATTGTGACAGGTTTGTTGCAGAACGATGTATTTTTGGTGAAGCCAAAAGCAGCCAAGGGGCCCAGGGTAAGCTCCGCGAAGCATCTCTGCATTTCTTTGGAAACGAATGCCGGGATTCTTCGCTACGCTCCGAATGACATTCGTTGTCTGGTATGATGCGGCTCCGCCGCCAGACGGGCGGCCAAACTTGAGGAAAGCCTTGCCTTTCCGAGAGCGCCAGCGATCGAATCGTTTAGGGCGAGGCTGCGCCTCACCCCCTGGAGTTTCTACCCTCCACACGCCGTTTCCCGGGTGCTCCGGCAGCCGCTTCATCGCCCCGTATCAGTTGGTCATGTCGCTTCGCGACACCCACGAAGCGATGAAAGCCCTTGGGGTAGGGGCGGGTTTCAAACCCGCCCCTACTCAATTTTCAAGACAGGGCATGACTTCAGTCATGCCGCAGCGCGTCGCAGACTCCAACGGCTTTAGCCGCTGGCCGGCGCAACCAGGGGCCAAACACGCTTCGAGAAAAGGCCATTTTGTCATGCTGAGCAAAGCGAAGCATCTCTGCATTGCTTTGGAAACGAATGCCTGGATTCTTCGCTACATTCAAAATGACAGTCGTTGAATTGCCGGTTCTGTCCTAGGCGCTTTGCACACTTCTGACCAGCATGAAACCATGCCCTCAGAAACCCCCGGTGTCCGGCAAAACTTATGGGACGGTCGGCTTGGGAGAGAGGAACCATCCTCTGTAAAGAATTACGCGGGACACCACGTTAGGCGTCC
>JASHON010000048.1 GCA_030041095.1 Terriglobia bacterium | reverse complement strand
AATCTTCAGACGGATGAAGTGATCTTCGGCGGCGTCGGCTCCGGCCTCTACGGAATCCTGCTCTACGCCATCGTCGGAGTTTTCATCGCCGGGCTGATGGTGGGAAGAACGCCGGAATACTTAGGCAAGAAAATCGAGCAGAAAGAAGTGAAGATGGCGATGATTGCCGTCATCGTGACGGCCTTTTCGATCCTTGTCTTCACGGCCGCGAGCGTCGTGGCGCGCACCAAGAAAGGCGGCTACTGGAACCCGCCCGGCCCCACCGTCACGAACGTGAATAACGCCGGGCCGCATGGCTTCAGCGAAATTCTCTACGCGTTCTCGAGCGCTTCGGAGAATAACGGCAGCGCCTTCGCCGGGCTCAATGCCAACACTCCCTGGTATAACTTCCTGTTGGGCCTGGCGATGTTGATGGGGCGTTTCGGATTCATCATTCCTGCGTTGGCTGTCGGGGGCAGCCTTGCGGCGAAGAAAAAAACTCCCGTAACCAGCGGCACGCTGCCCACCCATGGTGGACTTTGGGTGGGGCTGCTCGTGGCGACGATTCTTATTGTGGCGGCTCTCACATTTTTCCCGGCTCTTTCGCTGGGTCCGATCGTGGAACATTTCCTGATGATCCAAGGGAAGCTTTCTTAGCATAGGAGCGCAATACCTATGGCGACAGCAGCATCACCGCCTGCGGCGAACGATGACACCACGCTTTTGCCGAAGAAACTTATGCGGGCACGCCCGCTGTTTGACCCGCCCATCGTGAAGCGGGCTTTACGTGCGTCGTTTGCGAAGTTGAACCCCATGACGCTGGTCAAAAACCCCGTCATGTTTGTGGTTGAAGTCGGGGCTGCGCTCACCACGCTCTTGATGTTGAACGATGTGGTGGCCAAGGCGCCGGCAACCGAATTTGAGATCCAGATCGCTCTGTGGCTGTGGTTCACGGTGCTGTTTGCCAATTTTGCGGAGGCCATGGCGGAGGCGCGAGGGAAGGCGCAGGCGGATACGCTGCGCAAGACCAAAACCGACTCGCTCGCGAAGCGGGTCCTGTCCAAGGGGAAATCAGAAGTTGTGGCGGCGTCGCAATTGCGAGCCGGCGACGTTGTCCTGTGCGAGGCCGGCGACATCATTCCCGGAGACGGCGAGGTGATCGAAGGCATCGCCACCGTGGACGAATCCGTCATCACCGGTGAGAGCGCGCCGGTGATCCGCGAGTCAGGCGGCGACCGCAGCGCCGTCACGGGCGGGACCAAAGTTCTTTCCGACAGTATCAATGTCCAGATCACCTCGAACCCGGGTGAAACGTTCCTCGATCGCATGATCGCGCTGGTGGAGGGTGCGGAGCGCCAGAAAACTCCAAACGAGATTGCGCTCAACATCCTGATCGCGGGGCTCACCATCATCTTCCTGCTTGCCGTCGTCACCCTGCAGCCGTTTTCCGCTTTTGCCGTAGCTTCCGCCCACGCTGGAAGCATTCCGAGCATTGCTGTGCTGGTGTCACTCCTGGTCTGCCTCATTCCCACAACCATTGGAGGCCTGCTCTCGGCGATCGGCATTGCAGGCATGGATCGTGTGATGCAGCACAACGTGCTGGCCATGAGCGGAAAAGCCGTGGAAGCCGCCGGCGATGTGAATACCCTGCTCTTGGATAAAACCGGCACGATTACGCTCGGCAACCGCCAGGCCGTGGAGTTTATACCCGCAGCCGGCGTCAAAGCAGACGAGTTGGCCGATGCGGCACAGCTTTCCAGCCTCGCCGACGAAACACCCGAGGGGCGCTCCATCGTTGTGCTCGCCAAAGCCAGGTACAACCTTCGTGGCCGCGAGATGTCGCACCAGGACGCACGGTTCATTCCATTTTCCGCTTACACGCGCATGAGCGGCGTCGATCTTGATGGCCGAACTCTTCGCAAAGGCGCTACGGAAGCCATCCTCAGGTTCGTGAAAGAGCACGGCGGGCGGGTGCCGCCGGACTTCCTCGAAGCGTCCGACCGCGTCTCGCGGAGCGGCGGCACGCCGCTGGCCGTTGCAGACGGAGGCCGGCTCCTTGGCCTGGTTCATCTCAAGGACATTGTGAAAGGCGGAATGCGCGAGCGCCTGGCTCAACTGAGGGCCATGGGCATCCGATCCGTCATGATCACCGGCGACAATCCGCTCACCGCGGCGGCGATTGCGAATGAAGCCGGTGTGGATGATTTCCTGGCGCAAGCCACGCCGCAAGACAAGCTTCAGTACATTCGGCAAGAGCAGGCGGGAGGGCGCTTGGTTGCCATGACGGGCGACGGAACCAACGACGCTCCCGCGCTGGCTCAAGCCGATGTGGGCGTGGCCATGAACACCGGCACGATGGCAGCGAAAGAGGCCGGCAACATGGTGGACCTGGATAGTAATCCCACTAAACTTCTTGAAATCGTGGCCATCGGCAAGCAGTTGCTGATGACCCGCGGTGCTCTCACTACTTTTTCTATCGCCAACGACATCGCAAAATATTTTGCAATTATTCCGGCCATGTTTATGAGCACGTATCCCGTGCTCGGCGAGCTGAACATCATGCGCCTGCACACGCCGCAAAGCGCCGTTCTCTCCGCCGTCATTTTCAACGCGCTCATTATCATCGCCCTCGTGCCGCTCGCTTTGCGCGGAGTGAATTACCGGCCAGAAGCCGCGGCCAGCCTGTTGCGGCGGAATCTGATGATCTACGGCATCGGCGGCATCATTGCTCCGTTTCCCGGAATCTGGGCGATCGACCAAATTCTGCATTGGTTGAGGCTGGCATGAAAAACAAGGGTGTGTGGCAAGTAAGAAAGAAGGGAGCCGTCTGATGTGGAAACAAATCGCACCGGCAGTCCGCTTGCTACTTCTCTTCACGGTATTGATCGGTCTCGTCTACCCTGGCGTGGTAACGCTACTATGCCAGGCTTTCTTCCGCGGCCAGGCGAACGGAAGTCTCATCTCCCTGGATGGCCGCGTGGTGGGATCTTCGTTAATCGGTCAGGAATTCAACGAGCCTCAATACTTTCATCCCCGGCCGTCGGCAGCAGGCGCGGGTTATGACGGCAGCGCCTCCAACGGATCCAATTACGGCCCGACCAGCCGTGCGCTGATTGACCGCGTGAAAGCCTCCATTGCGCAATTCCGCAAACAAAATCCTCAATATAGAGGTCCCATTCCTTCCGATCTCGTCACCGCATCGGCAAGCGGGCTGGATCCGGATATCAGCCCGGCATCCGCCTACGCTCAGGCCGCTCGCGTCGCCGCCGCTCGCCACATAAGCTTGCGCCGGGTTCGCGAGCTTATACGGGCGCATATCCAGGGTCGCGAATTTGGCTTTTTGGGCGAGCCACGCGTCAACGTCCTGGCGTTGAATCTCGCTCTCAACCAGCCGTAAGCTTGCCCGCTACCCGCAACGCCTTCACGTCACTGTAATTTTTACACTTGCAGACTAGAGAACGGAGGATTTAATAAATAATTGTCTTGACACACTAAACAATATATGTATAATAACTCTTACTATTTGAATAGAGGGTGGTCCGAGCTCAGCGGTAACCAAATTACGACATAAGCATCACTGAGCAGGCAAGATAAACGAAGTCAGGAAGTGGGGGGCGAGAACCGGGGCTGAACGGCTTTAACAGCTCTTATCGGCTACAGTATTTAGGCAAAACTGCCGATAGCAACTTTGGACTCTCGTTTGCGTCTAACCATGATGACCCAAGACGCAGGAGGTTAGCCATGGATTACGCGATGTCGCCCGGTGGATTGATGGTGCATTCTAGAGAGGATTGGCCCTGTGCCTGTTGCCGGCCACATGACGTGGCGGACGGTCATGGATTTTGTCTTTGTGCGAAGTGCGCGCGAGGCGTTATTCAGAGGGTTGCGGCCGGCTTTGACGGCTTACGCGGCCTCCTTGATGATATCACTGACGCTTTGACCCTCCTGCAAGGCGAACGGTTCTTGCCAAGCCTGGCCGTTAATTGACCCTCGTAACCGGGTTCTTAATGCTCCCGGTACCCGAGTATTTCCGCCACAACTTCCTTCAGTACTCTTCCGGTGTTGAGTGATTGCCTGTCTGCCCTCGCAGCGTACTCGATTTTTCGAACCAAGATGCGGTAGTTCCTGAATTCGCATTCGTCGGGGAGCATGAGATCGTCACTGTCGTAAATCTCCCGAAAGTGAATCTCGCGCGAATCAGCGTCCACTTGCGCGTCTGAAACGCGCGCGACCATGCGACCCCTTTGATAGACTGCGTCCTCCATTCTCTCTTCTCGCCGGGCCGGGCCGGCCGGGTTCTCAGATTGAGGCCTGGATGTACTCATATCGAACTTTGAGCTTCACAACTCGAGAACTGTATTGTAGCTCGCGCGGCGCGATTGATGAAAGATCGTGATGGCATACGCCTAAAACGGATGCAACGATCCACACGGGTCACCGGACCGGACGATGCGGATGAAATGATCGGACATGCTGAAAGGTGAAAGAGGCAGATGGCATTTCGGCATATGGCAGGTCACGCAATCACGCGTCGCCACCGGACAAACCTCTCCGGAGAATCCGGCCTCTGAATGCGAATGACACGAGAGACACGCTGCGTCGTAAGCCGTGAGATTGCTCGCCAGGGGCTTATGCGGATCGTGGCAGGTGATGCAGGTGATCTTTTGCGACATGATCCAACACTCGCTCATTTCCAGGCGGTACGGCTCGTAATGGACTGTATCGAGCCCGTGCAGCCGTTCCCTCACCACGAGCTCGGTGGAGCGGTGGCATGCGCCACAGAAACTTTCAAGATCGGGCGCAGCGAGCTTGGCGGGGTTCAAGATGAAGCTTCCCTCGAACGGCGCGCCCCGCTGCACGGCTTGCATCGCCGCTACGTGCCGCGCGCCGGGTCCGTGGCAGGCCTCGCACGTGACGCCTAGAATCACGGAACTGATCCGAAACTGACCGCCGCTGACCACCGCCGTTGTATGGCAAGAAACGCATTCCCGGGCGCCGACCGCATCCGACGGGATTCCGAAAGCTTCCACAAGCGACGGCGGCGGCGCCCGGTTCACTCCGGCAACGACAGCCAAGCGGTCAAGATTCGGATAGAAGGCCGCTTCCGCCTCTTCATACGCGCCATGGAAGAAAAAGACGAATGCTTGCCCGACAACACCGTCTCCGAATGCCCAGACGAGAGGGGCCGACAACGTGCGTTGCCCATCGGTTACCGAATAGAGAGCTTGACCCTGCCTCAACTCAATTTTATAAATGTACCGCCCTCGCTTCAGGACCATGTTCGGATGAGCGATTAGAAACTTGCTTTCTGCCGCCGGCTTGATCGCATGGGCCATCTGAGAGGTTTTCCATTCTTCATAGATGGTTCGGTGGCATTCGGCGCAGACCGTGGGACCTGTGTACGCGCTGCGCGGGGGCGAGCCTTCACGCGGCCACCACCCTTTCGGATGAGCCGGGGCGGGAGCAATTCCAGACTGCGGGCGCATCACCATCTGCGCGCAGAGGCGTGGCAGGGCCGGCGAAAAGGCCACCGTCACCGCGAGCAGCCATTTGAGCCACGATCTAGCGCCAACGTTCCCGCGCACTCAATCCCTCCGACCACGAATAATTATAATAGTAGAATCATGAGGGGATGAAAGTGATTGAGCGGGCGGTCTGGAGCAAGCTTTTGCGATTCGCGCGGCTCGCGGCGCCAGTCCCTTTTCTGGCATTGTTTCTTGCCGGAACCTCGCAAGCCCAGCTCGCGCCGGAGACCGCTGTTCGAAGTGAGCAACAGTACCAACAGGCCATTTCCCTCGCCGAGCAGCGGATCGCCTCTAAGGATTATCGGGGCGCCGTCACGTGCCTGGAGAAGGCCGTACGCCTCAAGCCCAACTCGGTGCCCGCCCTGACTGACCTTGGCATTCTGTCCGCACGGCTGGGGGATTACGCCGAGGCAGCCGGCGCCTACAAGCAGGCCCTGCGCTTCACCCCTGGCTCTTTTCCTCTGCTGCTCAATCTCGGTCTGGCGTACTTCAAAGGCGGCAAGTTTGAGCGAGCGATCCAGCCGCTCGCCCAGGCTGCGTCCCTCAAACCGGCTGATTTCCAGGCTCGCGCCTTACTCGCCATGTCTTATTACGCACGCAAGGATTATGTCCGTGCCGGCGCGCAGTTTGAGAAGCTCGTCGCGGAGAAGCCCAACAACACAACGCTGCAGGTCTTGCTGGCCCAGTGCTATCTCCGAAGCCGCCAGGGCCAGAAATTGCTGAACTACTTCGGCCAGATGTTGAAGCGATCACCAGATTCCGCCACGGTTCACATATTGATGGGTGAGGCCGACGACGGCCTGGACCGCACCCCCGAAGCGATCGAGGAATTCAAAGCGGCTCGAGCGCTCGCTCCCACCCAGACGGACGTGAATTTTGGCCTCGGCTTTCTCTATTGGAAGGACCACCAGTACAGCAAGGCGGTGGCGGCGTTCCAACGCGAGATCGAAGTTGGAGGAGATGTTGCGAAGGCAGAGGCATACTGGGGTGACATTCTGCTAAAAGAGGGGAAGAGAACGCAGGCGCGCGCGCTCCTCGAACAGGCCGTTCGGAACCTCCCGGGACAGTGGATCGCGCAGTGCGACCTGGGAATCCTCGATGCCGATGCTCAACAATACCCCCAGGCCGAACATGAGTTCCAGGCAGCAATCCGAATCGATCCCAGCCAATTTGAGCCGCACTATCGCCTCGCTCAGGTCTACCGCGCCGAGGGCAAGACGAAACTCGCAAAAGCCCAGTTTAACGCAGCCAACCAAGTCCACCAGAGAGCAGCGACGAGGCTTTATCAGGAGGTCTCCGGCGGCGCGTCGCCACAGTGAAGACAAGGAGCGAGGCGCCAATGGGGCGCAACTCAAACGGATGGGTTTGAATCACGTCGCAGAGCTGGTGGCGCAGAGTCCGCTTCTGAGAAATTCTCCGGCTTGGCGCTGGCCGGACAGAAAGGCCGCGGAGTCTGAGGAAGACAAACTCGGGGCTGCCGGTCAGCAGGACGGCGCGTCAGCGCCAGGGCGCAGGTTCTTTGCCCGGTGCGGCTCCGGCTTCAGGGCAGCAATCGCGGGCCTGGACAGTTCCCGAAAGGTCTGCGCTGTCATTCCCTCCCGACGTCCGAACATGCGGTTGAAAGTGTTGAGGCTGCCAAAACCCGCTTCGGCAGCGACGGCGTAGCACGGCATGTCTGTCTCGAGAAGCAGGCGCTTGGCGCGCTCCAACCGGCGGCGCGAGATTTCGGAAAGGACGCTGCGGTTGATCGCGCGCATGAAGCGCCGCTCCAGAGTTCGGCGGGAAACGCCTACCTCCTCGCGCACCTCACTTACGGCCAGGTTTTGGCTGGCGCGGTCCCGGATAAACTGCAGGGCGCGCGCCACGACCGGATCCTCCTGAGCAATCGCGTCACTCGAGAGGCGGCTGACCACGTGGGTGGGCCGCACCCACACTTCTCCGCCCTGCACTTCGCCTTTCATCAGGCCGTCCAGCAGCAGAGCGGCCTCGTATCCCGCCCGTTCCAGGTCTAAAGCCACGCTCGATAAAGGCGGGCTCGAGAGTTCGCACATCATCTCGTCATTGTCCACACCCACCACTGCAACCTCGTCAGGCACTTTCAGTCCGGCCGTGACGCAGGCTTGCAAAACCTCTCTTCCGCAAGCGTCGTTGCACGCCATCAGCCCCACCGGCTTGCGCAAGCATTTCAGCCATCGGACCATAGGGGGCTGTTCGTGCTGCCAAGTCTTCATCCAATTCGGCCGCTGCACCCAGTTGGCCAAGGTAATTCGATGCGCCGAACATTCGAATCCACGTTCCCGCGTCGCTTCCGCAAACGCGCGTTCACGCCTCGTCGACCAGTGGCAGCCAACAAACCCACAGAAGGCCAACCGGCGAAAGCCGGCTTCGATGAAGTGCGTAGCCACCATCCGGGCAATGGACGCGGAATCGGTCCGAATCTCGTTGGCTCTTGCGAGCGAAAGGCGCGAGCGCCACTCGCCAAGGGTGGATACCACGCAAGGAAGCTGGAGTGATTGGACCCGCCGCTCGACCTCCCGAGAGCGAATTCGCGCGATGATGCCGTCCAATTTCCGCGCCGTGCCGTTCGGCAAAGCCTGGTCGAGATGGCCGGGCGCAACGTGCAGGAACCATGGTCCGTGCAGGCGGGAGTAGCGCAGAACGCCACGCAACAGTCCGCGGCCGTATTCCGTGGAGGTCTCGAGCAGAAGGGCGACTTGAGGAGAGCGAAACGGGGAGCGTTTGGCCTGCGCGGACTCCAGAAATTCTGACGGTTTCTGCCCGTCACGCGCATTTCCCGAGCTTGCGGCAGCGACGGATTTCACCGCCTCATCCTCCACCTCTGGCGAGCGCATATTTCGGAGATGTGCTAACCACCTGTTTTTAACCTAACCCGCGGCGATTTTCAAGTTGCATTTTCAGGGAGAAAGCGCCTGCGGAAGAATGACGCAAAATGATCGTCAGCTTCCGCAAGATAGGTCTGGACAATGCCGAGTGTGTGGGGTTTAATACTTTGCGGCAGTTTGGTTGATAGGTTTCTGCGAGTCGGGTAGTTCATCTGGATTTTCGTAGGCGTGATCGGGTCGATCCCCGGAGGAGGAGTTTCTCATGAGTATGCAAACGCCCCATACGGCGTGTAGCGATTTCTCGCCGTTAGCTTGCAAGGCTGGTGGCCATGGGCCGGCAGTGCGCAAGGCCGTCATTCTCTCAGCCCTGCTTGCGGCTCTTTTGATGCTTTTCCGGCTTCCCGCCCTTGCGCAGGAAGGCACGATCGTCGGGACGGTCGTGGACCCCAGCGGGGCCGCGGTGCCGAACGCCACCGTGACCATTCGCAACATCAATACCGGCTTGGTCCGGAACGTTAAGACGAACTCCTCCGGTTACTACGTTGCGGCTGACCTGCCGGTGGGCAACTACACGGCGGGCGCCACGGCGCGAGGTTTCAAGCAAGCCTTGCATACGGGCATCGTTTTAACGATCACTCAAATGCTGACGGTGAATTTTTCGCTCCAACTCGGGGCAACCCACCAGACAGTGACAGTGACGTCGGCGCCGGCTACGGCTGTGGTGCAGACTAAGACCGGCGCCATCGGCACGCTGATTACGGGCCAGCAAATCACCAAAATCGCTACCAATGGCGAAACTTTCTATAACCTGCTGGCCTTGATTCCCGGATCGACCAACAAGATGCCGACCTTCCAAATCGCAGCATCGACACCCGGCAACTCGTCCGTCAGCGTCAACGGCCAGCGCGAAGCTCACAACATTTTCTTGCTCGATGGCGGCGAACAGGATGATCGCGGTGGCGCGGGCACAATGATCGTGATGCCGTCCGAACAATCCATCGGCGCGTTTCAAGTCCAAACGTCAAATTACAGCCCGCAATACGGCCTTTCTTCCGCGGCCACGGTCACTATGGTCACCAAGTCGGGGGCCAACTTGTTCCACGCTGAGGGGTGGGAGTTCAATCGCAATCAGGCGTACGACGCCATCAATGATGGCGCGAACTCGCTTTCCACCCTGCAAATGAATGTCTTTGGATTCAACGTCGGCGGGCCTGTGGCGCTGCACGAAAAGGGCCACCACAAGACTTTCTTCTTCTACAACATGGAGTGGCGTCATTACAATCTGGCGAACGGCGTCATCCACACTGCGGTGCCGTATACTTCCACCTACGGCGGCGTTTTCCCTAGTACGATACCGGTGGCCGACCTGCACACGCCATGCTCCAATGATGTGGACTCGGCGATTGCGTCTGAGTTTGCGGCTGACAACCTGGCGCTCAGCAGTTGCCCAACGGGAGGAACTCCGAGCTACGTACCGTTCCCGAATAACACCATCCCGACGAACTTGCTTTCCCCCGACGCTCAGGCTTTATTGAAGACGGGCATCTTTCCGTCACCAACGTCAGGCCAACCCGCAGGTTCTCAACCCTACTACAGCTATTTCAACGCGCCCGTTGCCGCCCCGACGGCCGCCAAGGAGGAACTCGTTCGAGTTGACCACCAATTCACTCCCAAGTTCTCGGCCTTCGGGCACTTTATCGCCGACCAGTATACCGAGGGCTATGCGACGACAGTGTGGAGCGGCGACAACGTGCCGACCATCGGCAATGACTTTGAGACCCCCTCCTACAGCGTGGTTTTCCACACTACCTATACCATCAGTCCGACCCTGTTGAACGAGGCGGCATTCAATTACGATGGCAACCGCATTCACCTGATTCCTTTGGGTATCTACGCGGCGCCCGCCTCGTTCACGAATGATCGCGTGTTCACCGGTCCGAACGCAGATAACCGCATCCCTTCCATTTCGCTTTCGGACCTGATGGGCACCAACTATACTGCGAACTATTTACCGTGGAACAACACCGCGAACGATTACCAAGTGCGTGACGACCTCACCTGGATCAAAGGCAGCAACCAATTTGAATTCGGGGGAGGGTGGGCGCTCTATAAGAAAGTTCAGCAGTATTTCGCCAATACCGAAGGCGGGTACACCTTTAACGGCTTTTTCAGCGGAATGGACATGGCGGATTTCCTACTGGGCTACGCCAATGGCTATACGGAGGCGGCCGATGCGGATTCGGGCCACTGGAACAACCAGTCCCCGTTCGTATACGCCAATGATGACTGGCATGCCATGCGGCGCTTGACCCTGAACCTGGGCCTGCGGTGGGACGGCATTCCCCACACTTACGAAGCCGATAACCAATACTCGAATTTCTATCCCAGCATGTGGAATTCGGCTGACGCCGCTACCTTCCTGCCGAACGGCTCGATCGATCCGACCGGCCCTGCTGCCGGCGCCCTGGGTCCGGGCGGAGTTCCAGCCCTCTCTGGATATGACTTCTACCTGAATGGCGTGGGCCTCTCCGGACACGCGGGCGTTCCGCACGGTATGGTCAATGGTACCTGGGCGAACTTCGGGCCGCGCATCGGGTTTGCCTATGAACTGGACAGCTCTGGAAAAACCGTGGTTCGCGGCGGCTTTGGGATCATGTACGAGCGCATTCAAGGCAACGACATGTACGACGGCGCCTTGAATCCCCCGTGGGATGCCAGCTACAACCCGTCCAACGTCCTGCTCGGGAACCCCGGGCTGGACGTCCAAAATGGATCGGTTTACTCCTCCTCCGCGGCGGCTGTCCCTGTGCTGTCCTTTACCGGCTTGTCTGACTACTATCCGCCGCCGCGTACCTACCAGTACAGTCTCGACGTGCAGCGTCAGTTGGCTACCGGGCTGATGCTGTCGGTGGCGTACGTAGGCAACACTGACCGCTACCAGAGCTTCTACGGTAACTACGAGCTTCCGCCTCAGACCGAATTGCCGACTCTGGCTGCAAGCGGCGGAGCTAACTGGAACACCTCGGTTCCGTATCCCGGGTTCAGCTCGATCGAGATGGCTGAGGACGGAGAAAACGCCTATTACAACTCGTTGCAAGTCCAACTGCGCGGCCAAGTCAGGCATGACCTCAGCCTGGGAGTTGCGTTCACCCAATCCAGGAGCGTGGACGGTAATCCGGATAACGCCAACGGCGGTGACCTCGATTCACTGTACGATCCCTATAGTTGGGGGTACACCTATGGGCCCTCCACCTACGACCGACAAACCGTGCTCGCTGTCAACTTTGTTTACAACTTGCCGTTCCTGATGCACAATGCAAACCACCTTTTGAGATCGGGCCTGGGCGGATGGGAACTATCCGGCGTCATGACGGCGGAAACCGGATTTCCGCTCGGCCTCACACTCGGTGGACCGTATTCCAGCAACGGCCTGTACGGCGGGGTCTCCGGGACGAACTTGCCGAATTTCACGGGAAGCTTTACGTATCCGAAAACGGACGGCGCGTGGTTTAGCAAGTCGGCTTTCTCCGCTCCCACCCCTGGGGTGTGGGGCGATATGCCGTACAACGTCGGTTGGGGGCCGGGCTACAAGGATTGGGACCTGTCGCTCTACAAGGAATTCTACTTCAACCGGGAGCGCGGTTCCCATTTGGAACTCCGTTTGGAAACCTATAACACATTCAACTCCGTGAATCCGGATAGCCTGAGTACGTCCCTCAGCTCCGGGAATTTCAGCCAAGTCACTGCGTGGAACACACCTCGAGTTCTCCAGCTCGGTGCGAGGTTGTTCTTTTGAGCCTTGGCCTCACTTGGCCTCCTCATCCTCGTCCGCCGCGACAACAAGCGGTGGACGAGGATTTCTCCATTTCTCCTCCCGCGCCCGGCTTGCTCAAGGGACTTGCCCTGCCCCCGCACTCTTAATTTCCTCCTGCTGTTTCCCGAGTCAATCGCAAGCGCCAAACAAGAAGCAGGCACGAATAGATCGCCACGCGGAAATTCATTAGCTGACATTACCGCAAACATTAGTGCGTCATAGATAAATAATTTCAACAGTTCTGTTGAAAACTCTGAGGAAAAAACGGGATGAGGAAGGCCTAAAGGGTCAATTCTGAAGAACTTCTAACAGATTGCATCATACTTGTAGCAACCTGAGATAAGTCACTTATTTTCAACAAGCAAGCGCAGGCTACCGTAAAGGTTGAGGCTTTCGAAGAACCACGTGGATCACCTGATTTGGCTCCGTTACTTGAAGCTTTCGCCCGTAGCTTTGGTGATACGGATCCGTTACAAAGAGAACAATGGGCCCCAGCGGTATGAATGAGAACGTGTACCGGCCTTTCAGGTCGGTTTTCGCGCTGTAAGAAATCCACTTGTGAAGGCGGCTGTCAGGGTCGGGGAATTGAAGCGTCAGGCGAGCCTGAAAAACGGGTTTGTGACTGGAGTAATCGGTGACGACGATGATGAGGTTGGTAAGTGGAGCGTGGCTGGGCGGCATGGCGTCCGCTGCGACAGCCAGGCAAAGGAGGAGCAGGCAAATGCTTCCGAGTGCGGCGCCTGACCATCGTCGATTTCGCCAGTTCACCTTGATCTCCCGAGCGACCAACCTGGGGGCACATTCGCGGTCAACAGGGCGGCGCCGGTCTCAGGCGCTGCCTTCTCAATAGTCCCGACAAAGAATATACACCCTTTTCCATTCTGGCGCAGACGGAGCCCGCTGGCTCCGGCGCGTCCGTAGATTGTGGTAAGCCGGTGGCCTCGCTATGCTATGCTGGGAAAGCGAGCCAGGCAGCTTCGTGCCATCCGGATAGCGACCCGGACGGCACGGCGCATCGCTTTCTAACTTCATATCATCCTTGATGCCAGGAACCCCCGACCTCCGTTCTCGAGTTTTAAGCGGCATGCGTCCTACAGGCCGGCTGCATCTTGGCAACTATGTGGGAGCATTGCAAAACTGGCTTAAACTGCAGGACGAATACGAGTGCTTCTATTTCGTGGCGGACTGGCATATGCTGACCACTGAATATGCCCAAGTCGGAGCCTTGCAGTCGAACATCCGCGAGATGGTTATTGATTGGCTCGCCGTCGGGTTGGACCCGGTCAAAGCCACTTTCTTCGTCCAGTCGCGACTGGCGGAGCACGCGGAGCTTTATCTACTGCTTTCCATGATCACACCGGTTGGCTGGCTGGAGCGCGTACCCACTTACAAAGAACAGCTCGAAAACATTAAGGATCGCGATCTCCACACCTATGGTTTCCTCGGTTACCCCGTCTTGCAATCCGCCGATATCCTGATGTACAAGGCGCACTACGTGCCTGTCGGCGAAGACCAGGTTCCTCACGTCGAGTTGACTCGGGAGATCGCGCGGCGCTTCAATCTGACGTACGGCAAGTCCGAACGATCTCTTTCGCCGAAGCTCGATGGTAAAACCTGTTCGGAAGTTTCCATCGAGGGCGAGGCAGAGCTCGTTCACCGCGTCCTGGTCGCGGTTGACCCCGTATTCCCGGAACCGCAGGCTCTGCTGACGCGGGCGCCCCGGTTGCGGGGCACTGACGGCCGAAAGATGTCGAAGAGCTATGACAATGCGATTTATCTTTCCGATTCTGCGGATACGGTTGCGAAGAAAGTGGCGGGCATGATGACGGATCCGGCGCGGAAGCGCCGATTCGATCCGGGCAATCCGGATGTCTGCCCGGTCTTCGATTTTCACAAGATTTTCTCGCCGGCCGAGGTGGTCGAGCGCGTCAACCGTGAGTGCCGCACTGCGGCGATTGGCTGCGTGGAGTGCAAGCAACTCATGGCGAGGCGCCTGAACGGTTTTCTCGATCCCATTCGCGGCCGGCGAAAGCGCATCGAAAGCGATCCCGCGCAGGTCGAGGAGATTCTGGAAGCGGGAACCGGCCGCGCGCAGAACGTCGCCCGCGCCACGATGGCTCAAGTGCGCTCTGCCATGAACACAGCGTGAATTGCGAAGTTGAACGAGGTCGTCATGCCGGCGGATTCTTCTCTACCTTTATTGAAGCTTGAATCCTACGAAGGCCCGCTCGATTTGTTGCTCGACCTGATTCGCAAACAAAAGATCAACATCTATGATATTCCCATCGCGCAGGTGACGAGTCAGTATCTCGACTACCTTCACATGCTCGAGGAAATGAACATCGACGTGGCCGCGGAATTCATCTTCATGGCAGCCACGCTGATTTACATCAAGTCGCGAATGCTGCTCCCGCAGGACCCCGAGGCGGCGGAAGAGGAGGAAGATCCGCGGCAGGACTTAGTGCATCGCCTGCTCGAGCACGAGCAGTTCAAGAACGCCGCGGAGATGTTGCAATCGAAGCGCGTGGTGGAAGAAGCGGCGTGGTCGCAGCCGGGAATCGGAGAATTCATCGAGGCGGAGGATGAGCCGGGCCTGGCGGTTTCGGTCTTCGACCTGATCTCTGCGTTCCGTGAGATTGTCGGACGCGCGCGTGTGCGGCCGCCGGTGCAGGTGCCCCGCGAGGAGGTGCCGGTCGCCGAGATGATGGAACGCGTGAAGCAAAAGTTGCTGGCGAGCCCCCACCCGGTGCGGCTGGACGATCTTGCGCAGGGCTGCGTGGCCAGAACGGCGTGGATCGCGCTGATTCTGGCTCTGCTCGAAATGACGCGGCTGCGCGCCATTCTCCTTCGTCAAAAAGAATTGTTTGCCCCTATCACAGTTCACCGGAGCAAACACTTTGAGGAAATTATGGCGAGGTTCGACGCGCAGACCTTCCAGGCGAGCCTCGACGAGATGGAGACGGACGAAGCCCACCATGAACAGGGATGAAACGCTCAAAGCCCTGATTGAGGCGATCGTCTACGTTTCTCCCGATCCTGTTTCCGCGGAGAAGATTGCGCGAGCGCTCGAAGGACTCGAAAGCGCAGGAGGACCGGAAGAGGCTGAAAATTGCGGGCAGAGCCACCGCGCCCGAATTCAGGCGCTGCTCGATGATCTCGTCGAAGAATTCGAGCGTCAGGAACACGGGATTCATATCCGGCAGGTAGCCGGAGGCTACAAGTTCTCATCCAAACCCGAACATCATGAAGTCCTGCGGTCTTTCGTCAAGAGCTTAAAGCCGCCCATCCGGCTTTCCAAGCCTGCACTCGAAACTCTCTCGGTCATTGCTTATCGCCAGCCTGTGACCTTGCCCGAAATCGACGAAATTCGCGGCGTGGATTGCGGAGGCGTCATTCATACCTTGTTAGAGAAGAAACTTGTGGTGACCTCGGGCAGAAAGAACGTGGTAGGGCGACCGATCCTCTACAAAACCTCGCGGGATTTCCTGGTGCATTTCGGCCTGAAGGACCTGAGCGAGCTTCCGAATCTGCGGGAGTTCGAGGAACTGGCGAGGCAGGCGCTCGGCGGCGACGCGGGCGGCGCTTCAAGCGAAGACGCCGCTGTCTCCCTAGTCCAAGACGGCCTGCGAGCTCCCGAAAGCCCTGCCCAGCCTCCCAAGGACGACCTAGCCTGAGAGCCCAGCCTCGGCCGTCCTTCTCGAATCTTCGAAGACAAATGCTGGGATTCTTCGCTGCGCTCAGAAGGACATTCGTTGAGAGCGTTTTTCAGCGTCCCGCTAGCTCTGCCCTGCCCGCTTTCGGACAGCGGGCAGGATATATTTCGTGACAAGCATGTTGTATTCCTCTGCGACCGCGTCCGTGATGGGGGCACTAGCGAGCGGGCTGCTTGCCGCAGAGTGGAGATAAAGATCGCCGCTTTCGTCTCCGAACGAACCGGGCTGCGTACGGTCGAATACCTCAGTGTCGCTGCCGCCAAAATTGAAAATCTGCTTCGGCGAGTAAATCGCGAGTTGGGACGGACTTAACTTGTCCACGCTACGCACGTGGATGACCAGCCGGCCGAAAAAAAGGGACTTGTCATAAGTGACGCTCAGCACGCGCTGATATTGCTCCGCCGGGTTGGCAGGGTTGGGGTAAACGTCCGCCAGCAAATACAGGCCGCTCAACTTGCCTCCCAACGAATTGTTGAAGAGATTGAAAAGCTGAACGGTCGGATCGTTGGGACTAACGGCGTGTTTCTCTTTCTTTTTTCGATGCAGCGGGATCGCCTGGGAAGGAGTGACCGCGCACAGCGCGAGAACCACGACGGCCAGCGTCACGAGCCCGTGACCCGAACCCTCGTGCCCACACAACTTACGCAGCCGCATTTGTCCCTCCCGTCTGAGCCCCTTCTTGCTGCTCGTTCGTGAATACTACCTTGTCCTAGAGCACAATACAAGGCCGAGTTGCGAGTTTATTCCTTGACACGGCCCGTGAGCCTTGCCAGCCTTGACAGGACAGGCGCGCGAGCCCACGATGACGGATTGAGGTACCGAAATGCCCGAGGCCGAGAAGCCCAAGAATCTTGTCTTGATCGACGCCATGTCTCTTGTCTTCCGCGCGTTCTACGCGCCGATGCAGACAGCGCTCGTATCGCCCAGTGGCATGCCAACCAAGGCCGTTTACATTTTCCTGCGGACGCTTCGCAAGCTCCTCCGGGAGCGCCATCCTGACGGCGCGGCGGTGGTGTTCGATCTCGCCGCGCCCACCTTCCGCGACAAACTGCTGGAAGCCTATAAGGCGAACCGTCCGCCGTTCCCTCCTGACCTGGCGATTCAGCTCCCTTACGTCCGGCGCTTCTGTGAGGCGATGGGGATTCGAATTGTGGAAAAGGAAGGTTACGAAGCCGACGACGTCATTGGAACGCTGGCGCGCGACGGCGCCGAGAAGGGGATGGACGTCCTGATCGTTTCCGGAGATGAGGATCTCTTTCAACTCGTCACTGATCGCGTCAAAGTGCTGAAACCTGCCTCAGGCGCCCGCGAGACGGAAGCGCTCTGCGATGCGGACAAAGTGAAGGAGATTCTGGGCGTAGAACCCGCGCGGGTGGTGGACTGGCTGGCCCTGACCGGAGATCCGAGCGACAACATTCCCGGCGCGCGACCGCTGCCTGGCGGAACAGCGGCGTCCGCAACGGATGCCAGGAAGCGCAGCTACATTGGTCCGAAAGGCGCGACACAACTTCTCGATCAATTCGGCACGCTGGAGGCCGCGCTCGAGAACTGGGAGACGGTGGGTAAGCAGAGCTATCGGGACGCGCTGCGGGACTTTCGCAAAGAAGCGCTGCTGAGCAAGGAACTCGCCACGATCCATACCTCCGTGCCGCTCGACGTCCGAGCTTTCGAGCTGACGCCGCGAGAACAAAGCCCGCAGGACTTGACCAGGCTTTGCCAGGAGTTGGGGTTCCAATCGCTGCTTAAAGAGTTTACTGGAGAATCATGCGCGGTGCTTTCCGCCCAGACTGGGGCAGAGGAGCTTTCAACGCCCCGAGCCATCCAAGCGTGGCTGCAAAGGTTGGAGGCCGGCGCCGCTCTAGCCGTGGCGGCGACGGTTGAAACTGCCGACCGGCTGTCGTACCGCTTGACGGGTTTGGGAATGGCGGACGCTTCCCGCCGTGCTGTCGTCAGCTTGGAATCCGGCGCGTCTCGCCAGAGCCTGCTCGATGCGTTCCGACCGGCGCTCGAAGATGCGGCGCGAGTCAAAACAACTCACAATTCCAAGATGCTTTGCCGGGCGCTGAAGCAGGAGAATGTGAATCTTCGTGGCGCGACAAAGGACACGTTGCTTTTTAGCTTCCTCCTCGATCCACTGTTGCCGCCGAATTCTGTCTCAGACGCAATGCTGCGCTGGAAAGGCGCTCCCGTTTCCGAATCGCCGGCTGAGGTTGCCGCCGCGATCCATGAGCTGGGGGACTTTCTCGAGCCTGAACTGGCGCGCAAGGGCTTGAAGCGAGTTTACCAGGAGATCGAGCTTCCACTGGCTGCGGTGCTGGCTGAAGTGGAAGATGCCGGCATCAGCATCGATCCCGTGATCCTGGCGGAAATGTCAGGGGAGTTCCAAAAGCGCCTGGCCGATCTCACGCGCGAAATCTACGACCTCGCCGGCGAGGCCTTTGATGTGGATTCGCCACGCCAGCTCGGCGAAATCCTGTTCGAAAAGCTCAAGTTGCCCGGCGGCAAGCGGCTGCGCAAGAGCGGCCAATATTCAACCGAGGCAGCCGTGCTTGAAGCGCTCGCAGAAGAGCATGAACTGCCCCGCAAAATTCTTCAGTACCGCACGCGGGCCAAGCTGAAATCAACTTACGTGGATGCGCTGCCGCGTTTCATCACTCCGGCCACGGGCCGGCTCCATTCCACATTCAACCAGGCTGGCTCTCGCACGGGCCGCCTATCTTCCTCCAACCCGAACCTCCAGAACATCCCGGCGGACGATGAATTCGGCCAGCTCATCCGTTCCGCTTTTGTCGCCGCGCCGGGATCTCAACTGATCGTGGCAGATTACTCCCAGATCGAGCTGCGTGTGCTCGCACATCTGGCCGGCGACCCGCTTCTCGTCGATGCCTTCTCGCGTGATGAAGATATTCACGCGCGTACCGCGCTGGAGCTTTTCGGCGTTCCTGCCGCATTACAGACGCGAGAGCACCGCCGAATGGCGAAAGCCATCAACTACGGCGTAATTTACGGCCTCAGCGCTTACGGCTTAGCTCAGCGCACGGGAGCGAGCCAGGCGGAGGCGCAGCGCTTTATTGACGAATATTTTCGCCGGTACCGCCAAGTGGATGCCTTTCTGCGCTCGTGCGTGGAGCAGGCGCGGTCGACCGGCGAAGTGAGAACGATGTTCGGGCGCCTGCGGCCCATTCCGGAAATACAGAGCAGCGACGCTGCCGTACGCAATCGAGCCGAGCGCGAAGCCATGAACACACCGCTCCAGGGAACTGCCGCGGACTTGATCAAGCTCGCCATGGTGAAGGCTCACGCCCGGCTTCGGCGCGAGCATTTCGTCACTCGCATGATTTCCACGGTCCATGACGAGTTGATCTTCGAATCGCCTGAAGCGGAAGTGGAGCGAGCCCGAAAGCTGGCCGTGGACGAAATGGAAGGGGTTGCTTCGCTTCGCGTTCCTTTGCGGGTGGAGGCGGGCGTGGGGCCTAACTGGCGCGACGCGAAGTGAGGCCCACGCCGGAAGTTGCCGATGGCGGGCTTCACGCGAGTGGAGCTATACTGGACCAAGGAGTCGCAATCGCCACGATGGGACAGGACCTTGTTCAGATCTTGCCGGCTACGTCAGTATCCGCACTCGGCCAACCGCAACCTGCATCCAGTCCTGCCCGTGAGCAGACTTGTCAAAAGTCCTTTTACATTGAAACGTTCGGTTGCCAGATGAACGTGCACGATTCGGAAAAGGTGGCGGGTGTTCTCCTGGCGAAAGGCTATCGGCCGGTGGAGGATTCAGCCTCAGCCGACCTGATTCTTTACAACACCTGCAGCATCCGCGAGAAGGCAGCGCAGAAGGTGTTTTCCCGGCTGGGGGCTTTCAAGAAGGGATACCGGGGCGACGCAAAGACCATCGGGGTGCTGGGGTGCGTGGCGCAGCAGGAAGGAACACGGATTTTCGACCGAGCGCCGCAGGTGAGCCTGGTTTGCGGCTCTGCAAGCTACGCGAGCCTGGGCGGCCTGATCGATCGGCTGGAGAGAGGCGAACGGCGCGTGAGCGGCCTGTCGCTTGATACCGACGAATGCTTTGAAACGGAATTGACCCGGCGCGATCACCCTTATCGGGCCTACCTCACGATTATCGAGGGTTGCAATCGCGCCTGCTCCTACTGTGTGGTCCCTAAAACTCGCGGCCCGGAGCGAAGCCGGCCGAGCGGCCGTATTCTTGCCGAGGCGCGACGGCTCGTGAACGAAGGCGCGACGGAGATTCAGTTGCTCGGCCAGACCGTCAATTCCTACCACGATTCCTCACCTTCGCGGCTGAGCTTTTCGGAACTCCTCTTGCGCGTTGCGGAAATCCCCGGGCTTCGGCGCTTGCGTTTCACCACGTCTCATCCCAGTGATTTTTCCTCTGACATCGTTCAAGCGATCGACGCTCAGCCGGTTCTGTGCAATCACATTCACCTGCCCGTACAGTCAGGATCGAGCCGCGTGCTCGAGCGCATGCGGCGCACGTACACACGAGAGGAGTACTTAGAGAAAATTGGTTGCGTTCGCAAGGCTCAACGTGCGATCAGCGTCTCCACCGATATCATTGTCGGCTTCTGTGGCGAGACCGAGGACGATTTCGAGCAAACGCTCGGCCTGCTGGACCTTGTTCAGTACGATCAGGTTTTTTCGTTCAAGTATTCCGTTCGCCCCAGAACGGAGGCAGGAAGCATGGAGGATACGGTTCCTGACGAAGAAAAGGGCCAGCGTCTTACCGTGCTCCAGGAAAAGCAGCGGCAAATTCAACTGCGTAGGAATCAGGGACTGATAGGCCGGGAGTACGAGGTGCTGGTGGAAAACTTCCAGGCG
The DNA here is from genome assembly GCA_030041095.1 of Terriglobia bacterium. Taxonomy (GTDB): domain Bacteria; phylum Acidobacteriota; class Terriglobia; order UBA7540; family UBA7540; genus JASHON01. Next base: position 14,400 of record JASHON010000048.1, on the reverse strand, counting down.
AAACTGGGCCAGTGCGTGGGACGGACTTCGGACAACCATGTGATCAATTTTCCGGGAGAACCCGGCTGGACGGGGAACTACCTCGGCGTTAAAGTCATGTCTGCCGGTCCCAACAGCCTGGTTGGAGTGCGGACGGGAGGAAACAATGGAAGTGGAAATGAAAATCCGAACGCTGATGATGGACCCCGTCACTAACACGCCGATTGTCATCCTCCGGGAAGCGGGCGGGCCCGCGGTGCTGCCCATCTGGGTGGGTATCCCAGAGGCTCACGCCATTGCCATGGAAATCGAGAAGGTGAGCGCGCCGCGGCCCATGACGCACGACCTCATTCGCAACTTGCTCCTCGGACTGGAAACGCACGTGAGCAAAGTGGTTGTGAACGATCTGCGCGAAGACACTTTCTACGCCCTCATTTGGCTGGAGCGGGACGGACAGATCATTTCCATCGATTCCCGGCCCAGCGACGCGTTGGCCCTGGCGTTGCGCGTCGATTGCCCCATCTACGTGGAAGACGAAGTCCTGAAGAATTCCAAAGTGGCGGGAGTGGCGTCCGATAAGGCGAGCGGCGAAGAGCTGAGCCGCTGGCTCGAAAGCCTTAACGACGACGATATCGGCCGTTATAAGATGTAAAGTCAGTTTGCGGCAGACAGAACCAAGCGCTCCGCAAAGCTCCCGGCGCCGCGCTCGCCACGCATTGCCTGCGCATTCTTGCGCTTCACGGCTCCTATGACTACTGTCATCGCGATTGCCAACCAGAAGGGCGGGGTGGGCAAGACAACCACCGCGACGAACCTGGCGGCAGCGTTCGCGATGAAAAAGAAGCGAACCCTGCTCATCGATCTCGATCCCCAGGCCAATACCACCCTCACGTTTTTTCCACTCGACGAATTGGCGCAATCCGTCTACGACGTCCTTGCCGACCATCACGTCAAGCTGGCGGAAGTGGTGAAACCCACCCGCACGCCCAACTTGTGCGTGGCGCCTGCAAAGATCGCCCTCGCAAAGCTCGAAACGCTTCTGGTGGGCCAGTTCGATGCGCCCTATCGCTTGAAAGACGCCTTGGCGCCGTGCCGTGACGAATTCGACATGATTCTCATCGACACACCTCCCGCGCTGGGCCTGATCACGGTGAACGCGTTGGTCGCTTCAACGCATCTGCTGGTGCCCATCCAGGCGGCGTATTACGCCATGGAGGGAAGCGACGATCTTCTCGACACGCTGGAGCGGATTCGCTCCAGGCCCAATCCGGAGCTTCAACTCCTCGGGGTGGTGATCACCCTGTTCGACAAGCGCACGAACCTGGCGCGCGACATCCACAAACAAGTTTGTACGGTCTTCGGAGACAAGGTGTTCAAAACCGTCGTGAACAAGAACGTGCGGCTCGAAGAGAGCCCGGCGTACAAGGAGACTGTTTTTACCTTCGCTCCGGATTCCTCAGGCGCGCAGGATTACGAGCGGCTTGCGCGGGAGGTATTGCAACGTGTCCAATAGACGGGCGGGCCTGCCGCTGACCGTGAAAATGCGGCACGACGCGCACTACGTAGAAGAAATGATTTCGCGCACGGGCGCGGCCATTGGCCGAATGATCCCGCTCGAAGAGGTGCAACCCAACGCGGACCAGCCTCGTAAGGACCTGGGCGATTTGCAGGGTTTGATCGACTCGGTTCGCGAGAAGGGTGTGCTCGAGCCGCTGCTGGTGCGCTATCTCCCGGAAGCTGAAAAGTATCTGATCATTTCCGGCGAGCGCCGGTATCACGCGGCGCGCGCCGCCGGACTCCGCGAATTGCCCTGCATCGAGAAAGAGGTGAGCGACGCAGAAACCCTCGAGTTGGCGCTGATCGAGAACCTTCAAAGAAAGGACCTGACGCCTTTCGAGGAAGCCGATGGATTGCAGGCGCTGGCCGACCGGTTTGGACTCACCCACGAGGAAATCGGGCGCCGGGTGAGCAAAGGACGCTCTTCCGTCACTGAGGCCCTGAGCCTGCGCTCGATTCCTGACGAAATCAAGGCCGCGTGCATCGAGAGCGGCGTGCTTTCCAAGTCGCAGCTTCTCCAGATTGCCCGGCAACCCAGCGACGCCAAGATGATGGACCTCCTGCGGCGCTTCAGCGCAAAGAGCCTGAGCCGCGATCAGGCGCGCGCGGAACGGAACAGCGGCGCTCCTGCGCGGCCCGGAATCTTCCAGTACGCTTCGCCTTCCAAGGAATTCAAACTGACGCTCCGATTTCGCCGGAAAAACGTGGAGCGCGGCGATATTATCCAAGCCCTCCGGCGAATCCTCGAGACGCTGGAAAAAAACGAAGATGCATGACCTGTTGATTGTCGGCGCCGGCCCAACGGGACTTGCCTGCGCCATTGAAGCCCAGCGGGCCGACCTGAAGCCGGTCATTCTCGAGAAGGGATGTTTGGTTAATTCTTTGTTTCATTACCCTCCCGGGATGACGTTCTTCACCAGCCGGGAGCGCCTGGAGATCGGCGACCTGCCCCTTCCCAGCCTTAACGTGAAACCCACCCGCGCCGAGGCCCTGGAATACTACCGGCGTGTTGCCGAATTTTACCGGCTCAAGATTCGGATGGGTGAGCGCGTACTTTCCGTACAGCCGAAACCTCCAGGCTTTTTGCTGGCCGTTGAAGGACCGTGGCAAAAGCAGGAAATTTATCGTGGACGCTTCGTGGTTTTGGCTACGGGCTATTATGACCTTCCAAACCTTCTCGGAATTCCCGGCGAGGAGCTGCCCCACGTTTCCCATTATTATGCTGACGCACACGCCTTTTACGGGAGAAAGGTGGCAGTGATTGGAGCCGCGAATTCTGCCGCCGTGGCCGCTCTCGATCTGTATCGGCACGGCGCCGAGGTTACGCTGATCTACCGGGAACATCAGCTCAGCCGTCATATTAAATATTGGATCAGGCCCGACCTCGAAAACCGGATCAAAGATAATTCCATCCGAGCTTTGCCTGATTGCCAGGTGAAGCAAATTACACGGAGCCATCTCTGCATTCAGCGAGCTTCCGGGGAAACGTTTCACGTCGAAACCGATCAGGTGTTCGCGATGACGGGTTACCATCCGGATTTCGAATTCATCACCGGCGCAGGGGTGGCCGTGAACCCAGACACGCTGCGGCCCTCATGCGACGAAAAGACGCTGGAGTCCAATGTACCAGGACTGTACCTTGCCGGCGTGATTATCGCGGGGATGAACACGAACGAGATTTTTATCGAGAACGGGCGCTTTCACGGCAAGCAGATTGTGGCTGACATCAAGAAAAAAATGGCCGTGTAGACTGAAGGATTTGGCTGGATCGAGCCTCCAGCAAGCGCCGCGGGAACCTCTTTACTGGCAGGTGGGACAAACAAAGGGCGCAGAATAACCACCCAACTTCGATGGCTTGGACTCAGTGCCGAGCGTCGTGAGTTGGAAGGTAAGATCAGTTCCCGCGTTGACCACAACATCTTTGTGATGTCTGGCGAGCAGGCCGACGGCCATAGCCAACGCTCCAATTCCGGCGCCATAAAGAGCGCCCTGGCCGCCGGCGACAATGGCGCCCATTCCCGCCCCGGCCGCCGTAGCAATGCCTGTATCCTTGGCGCCTTGTTTGACGCTCTTCCCAGGGCCTTCAAGAGTGCCTTCATTCCCCTTTTGTTTGACGCCGGTTTCGGAAGCAATACCGAAGCTAATGAGCCCCGCCTTAAATTGATATAGGGTTTTTTGGTCTTTGGTAAGAATGCTGTCCGCTACCACGCGCATTTCGCCCCTACCGTGCAAACGGCCTGGCCGCTTGACGAAAGTCACATGACCGCGCAACGTACTTCCTGCCTGAATCACTTCTTCACCTTGCAGAAAGATGGGGTTTTCCACTTGTGCGAGAAACGGGTCTCCCACTTTGTTTGCCGAACTGCTTAACGTTGTTGTGAGCTGAACTTCGATCTGCGTGCCAATCGGCAAGGACCCGACAGGAACGTTGCTTGCGCCAACCAAAGCGGCCGGACTCAGCGAACCAACCAGCAAGATCAGAAAGAAAAACAGTCCCGTTCGCCTGATGAACATCGCGCCTCCTGCACGGGAATCAATCGGAAGCCGGAGCCGCTGCCGGAGCTGTCCGATCTGCCATCGTCGTGCGGTCTACAGTGAACGTTAAAGTGTCACCCTCCACGAGAACGATGTGCTTCTCATGTTTGAACAGAGTATAAACGAGCGCCGTACCTGCGCCAATTCCCGCGCCGTAGGCAATATCCGTGCCAATGCCCGAGCCGCCTGGCGGGCAATATCCGTACCACTCACACTCGATTTCCTTGCCCATCGCGACGCTCGTGCCAACGCCAGCGCCGACGCCGCCGGCGATACCCATCGCCTCCAAGGCATGCTTCTTGCTCTTGCCGCATCCGGTGATCGTGCCTTCCTCGTCCGCTTTCGTCTTACCGGTTGTCGCTGTGTGAGCGCAAACTCCACCCTGTGCCTCCTCCAGTGTCCCGTTCAAAGGATAGACAACCCCGTCCGGGGTAACAATGGAATCAAGAACCAGCCTCATCTGTGCCTTCCCCGCAACGCGGCCCGAAGGCTTCAAAAATGCAATATGTCCGTTTACGGTGCTCCACTGGGGAAGCACTTGCTTGCCATTAGAAAAGACAGGCTCTTTCACCAGCCCAGTGAACTTATCACCGGTTTTGTTGGTCTTGTCCGTGAGCGTCGTACCTAAACTCACGGTCAGTGTCGTGCCCGCAGGGATGAGCGGAGGAGAAGGCTTGGTCGCTGCTTGGACAAGCACGCCGGCCACTAGAAATGTCAAGGTCGGTGTCAAGGCGAAACGAAGTTTCTTCATACGGCCTCCTGTCTTGCGGGGCGAGCAGCGATCGCTACCCGAGGGACCGACAACGCCATCGCCGCGTGGGCCTCTACGCCCTGAACGTTTGCCGGCGGATGGCAAACGGCGCCTCGTTGTGGGCTCGTCGGCTACTCTCTAGCCAAAGTATACGCTTCAGCCCCACGGCGAGCAAGGCAGCCATTAGAGCACTTTCAAACTGGTGAGATTCCGGAACATGGGGTGGCGTTGCCTCCAAACAACACTAACCAGGCAAGGGCTCCGCCCTTGATATCCCTGCGGGATATGGAAGTCAGGAGTCAGACGATAAGTCTCTTGCAAGGATGCTGTAATCCAGCTTTTGTGGTTTCAATGGTCTTCAGGACGTCGCCCCTCTCCTCGCTTTGCATTCGCAGCTATCTTGCTTGTTTTCATAAACTTATTGGGTTATTGCCGGGCGAATGTTGATAACACTCCCATTTTCATCAATTTACTGGGTTTGTTGGTTGCGGCCCTCTTCGCTATTGTTTGTTTTCAGTAAGTTACTGGGATTGTTGGTCATGGGGTTGAACAGTTATCAGCTATCAGTTGTCAGCAGTCAGTTGTCAGTGGTCAGTTGTAGGTGGTCCGCCTCCTCCGTCTGTTCCCTTGCCTTCATCGACCTCCATCAGGCTGCTCAATAAGACTGAGGATGTCATGCTGAGCGAAGCGATTTGGTTGAAAAGCAAAATACCGGGATCCTTCGCTTCGCTCTGCATGACACACGGCGCTAAGCCCCTTGTATTCAGCGAGCCGGAATCGTGCCCTGGCGCCGCGTGTCATGCCCCAGATTGGCAGCCCAAGCTGTGGACGCTCAGGATGACAGGGTTTGCTGGCCTGCGCGTTGTGCGTTACCGAGGCGGCGGGCTTCGGGGGAGGGTTTCAACGTCGCCGAGGCGCAGCCTCGGCGCAAATAATTCGATCACCGGCGCTCTCGGAAAGGCAAGCCTTTCCGCACGTCAGGCGGCACAGCCGCACCATAACCAATGCGAAGCGGTTGAGCGAAGCATCTCTGCATTGGGTTGACAAGCAAAATACCGACTCATGATGACGGGGTTTGCGACCCTCGCCGGAGCGCCGCCGTCCCGGCGGCATTTTTCAAGGCCGGCAAGATGCCGGCGCTACGCAAAGCAAAATACCGGGATCCTTCGCTTCGCTCAGGATGACAGGGTCCATTTCTCACCACGTCGCGGGAAGAGAAAACGGTTACCAGAGCTTATCCAACTCCGATCGCGTGAAGATCGGGCGACGCCGCAAGTAATCGGCAGGCGTGGGCGGCGGTGGCCACGGGGCGGAAGCGCGGGATGGGGATGCGGGCGCATCGTGTGCCTTACGGGGCGCTTCGCCTGCTTCACCTTTACGAGCAGGCGGCGTGGTTTCAGAAGCGGGTGACTCAGAGCCATTCTTCTCTGCGCTTGCGGTCGCGGCCGAAGCGCCGGAGGCATCATCGGAACTGGGGCCGGAACGGGCCGTCGAAGCTGGTCCGTTTGCTGAACCGTCGGGCACGGCGCGCGTTCGCACTGCGCCGCTCTTCGCCTCCTTCGCCGGTCCCGGCGCAGGCTCAGCCCCCTGCTCCCTTCCCTTCGATTCAGCTCTGTTCGGTGGCAGACCGTAAACCTCACTGATTCTCTGCACCATCTCCGCCATGTCGCCGTGCCGTTCCCGGCGGCGAGGCCCGGTCAGCTTCTGCTGCAGGGACACTCCGCGCCCGTTCGTCTTCCCGCCCTTGACCGCTGGATGCGAGGCTTTCCCCGCCTTCGAGGCCTTCGCAGGGGCGCTGCCCTTCACAGCCGATGAACGGCTTCGAGCGCCCGACGCTCGCTCTATCCACCCGAGCGGCTCCCGCACTGCGTCCTCCCTGCCGTCATTGCCCTGATTATGGCCTTGCTCCTTCCCCTGGCCGGGGCTTTGCTCCTGGTCTTGCTCGAGGCTTTGCTCACGGACCTGCTTGCGGCGCGCGGCCTGCATCGCCAGCAGCAGCTTGATCTTCCGCTCGAGCTGCTGGTGCAAGATGGCTTCCCGCCGCTCCAGCGCAGCGTATTCCGCATCGCCGACCGGCGCCAGGCATTCCATCCGCAGGGCCGGTGTGATCTCCACCTGCTCCGCCAGATAGCTCTGGCGCGCTTCCGCAATGTCCCGCTCCTCCTCGTGCAGCATCATCCGCAAGCTTGCCAGAAGCTCTTCATCCTCCGGATGCTCGCTCAAGGCTCGAAACGCGTTGATGATGCCCGCGCCGCGAAACGTCGGCTTCGCGCCGTAGAGCGCCTCCAACTCCGTTTCCTCGCTGAACCAGCCGTTCTCAATGTGCTCTTCCAGCCGCTCCAGACACGCTTCCACCTCCGTGAACTTGGCCGGGCAATCCGGAGCGGCCAGCAGCCCTTTCTCCTTCACCTCCGCCTGCGGACCGTCATAGCCCACGCCACTCTCCAGCTCCCTTCGCCGCTTCAGACGCGACTGCTCCAGCCGCTCGAACGTTCGCACCAGCTTCGCTTCCTGCGCCCGCTGGTTGCGCTCCAGCTTCAAACGCAACCCCGTGATCTCCTCGCACAGAGCCCGCTCCAGGGCGCACCCGGGCGGAAACGAACGGACCGCTTCTTCGAGCAACGCCGGATAGCGTTCCGCGTCCTCACCCATCGCCGTCATTGCCTGCCAGAGCGGGCGCGCCCCGGTCCGCGAGCGCAGGCCGTGCTTGAGGGCGTTCAAAGAGACGGCGCGCTTGCCGCGCGGAGTTTTCGGGCCGTGAGAGCGGCGGCCGTTGGCCCGGCTGGTGGCACGATGGCGGGCGGTGATTTTTCGCGGTTTTAAGAGAGTCATGGGGGTGGATACCTCGATCAGTTGTCAGATATCAGCTATCAGTTGTCAGCTATCAGCAGTCAGTGGTCAGCTATCAGTAGTCAGTAGTCAGCAATCAGCTATCAGCTATCAGTTGTCAGCAGTCAGTGGTCCTGGGTCAGGTAACCATTTTTTCTTGTCTCTCGTCACTTGTCTCTTGCCTCTTCCCTACTGCCACTACCAGCGTGGCATAGGCCAGTGAGACCATGGCGACAGATAGGACACTTTTTGCGAGACAGATGGGACGAATGGGACCAATAGGACACTTTAATGGTCAACGAGATTGCACGATGAAGCTGGTCTTTTACCCCGCGGCCTCTGCGCCGTTGGCCCGGCGGACAGTCGTCGGACCCGACCCATAGCGAGTAGCGGAGACCTCCGGCCTTCCGATCTGCCGCTTGCCCATCCAAGTGGAGAACTGCGAGAATTCACTCTGCTCGTAAAGCCTTCATTGGATCAGCGGCGGTAGCGCGCCGCGCCGGGACGTAACAGGCGCCCAATCCAACCACCGTGACGATGAGGAATACCGCCGTGAAAGTGAGCGGGTCAGCGGCGCGGACGCCGTAGATCAAGTGCGTCATCACGCGCGACAAGGCCAAGGCGCCTGCCACACCCACCACCGCGCCGGCCAACGTGAGCTTGGCGCCCTGAGAGATGACGAGGCGAAGCACGTCTCTCCGCTGCGCGCCCAAAGCCACACGCAATCCGAACTCATGGGTGCGCTGGTTCACGGAGTAGGACATGACCCCATAGATTCCGATAGCCGCCAGGATGATGGCCAGCGCCGCGAACAGGCCAACCAGAAAGGACGCAAACCGCGCGGTCGCCACGCCAGCGTCCGCAATCCGGTCCATGAGACGAACGTCCGCTACGGCCAACGCAGGATCGAGGCGATGCACTTCGCCGCGAAGTTCGTTTGCAAGCTGCGCGGCGCCGGAATCGGAGCGCAGGGCGACCGACATCTGCGGGATGGGAAACGGCGCCTGTAATACCGGCCACCAGAACGCTGGTTCGGCTCCGTTGGCGTCGGGCCGGTCTTTGACGTCGGCGACGACGCCCACCACCGTGATCCAGTCTCCTGCTTTGGGTGTGTCGCTGAAAGTGAGGCGCCCGCCTACGGCATCCTGGTGCTGCCAGTCAAGGCGGGCCATGGCTTCATTAATGATTAAGACCTTCGGCGCATTGTGATTGTCGCCCTCAGTGAAGAAGCGGCCGCGAACCAACGGAGTGCCCAGGGCACGAAAGTATTCCGGCGTTGCAGTATGATACCGCGCATGAAAGTCTTCTCCCGGCGGCGGAGTCTCTCCCTGGATCGTGAAACCTCCCACGTTCTCATCGTACCCGGTCCAGGGTAGATCTGTGCCCGCGCCAGCGGCCTTGACGCCCGGAAGCACGGCCAGACGCCGGGTGAGCTGATCATAGAATTGCGCGATGGCGGTGGACGTCTTGTAGTCCGTGTCCGGCAATGAGAGGCTCGCGGTGAGCACGTGCTCCGGCTTGAACCCTGGGTTCGTTCGCAAGAGATTCACGAAACTGCGCAGCATAAGCCCGGCGCCGATGAGGAGCACGGAAGCCAGGCTCACTTCCGCCAACACCAGTGCGTTCCTCAAGCGCACGCGGCCACCGCCCGCCGTTGAACCGTGCCCTCCCCCGCGCAGACCTCGTTGCGGGTCGGCGTGCGCGGCCTCAAGGGCAGGGGCCAGTCCGAAGACGAGGCCCGTAACCACGGCGATCAGCAAGGTGAAACCGAGCACCGCCCCGTTCACATGAATGGAACCGGCGCGCGGGAAACCAGCCGGCAACAGCGACACCAGTGCGCGAACCCCTCCGACGGCGAGCACGATGCCCAAGCCAGCCCCCACCAGCGCAATCAGCAGGCTTTCGGTGAGCATCTGGCGGACCAGGCGCGACCTCGGAGCGCCCAGGGCTGCCCGCACTGCAATTTCGCGCTGGCGCGACGTCGCTCTCGCAAGCAGGAGATTAGCTACATTCCCGCACGCGATCAGCAGCACCAGGCCCACCGCGCCGAGAAGCACCAGCAAGAGGCGCACATCCGGTCCTACGATCACCTTGTAAAGCGGCACCACGAGCATATGCCAGCCGTTGTACCCGCCGTGCTCGCGCCCGATCTCGGTGATCAGTGTGTTCATTTCGGCCTGAGCCTCCGCCGGCGTCACGCCGGGCTTCAATCGCCCGATTGCCTCCATGATGTGATAGCCGCGCTGGCTCGGGTTCCCGTCAAAAGTAAACGGCCGCCACGCATCCACAGAGTCACCGTACGGCAGCGGATGATACTCGTTGCCGGGATGCTCAGTTCCCGGCGGCATCACGCCCACCACGGTGTAGGGCTGCGAGTCCAGCGTGAGCTTGCGGCCCACGATGCCGGGATCGGCCGAGAACTTATCGCGCCAGGTTCGGTCGCTCAGGATCACCACGTGGCCGTTGCCCGGCAGCTCATCCTTCGCGTTAAATTCCCTTCCCCTTGCGGGCGCGACGCCCAGCACCCGGAAATACCCCGCGGTGACGCGGAAGCCTGCGAGGCGCACCGGTTCCCCGGAGCCGGAAAGCTGAACATCGCTCCGAGTAAAGGCAGCGAGTGCCTGAAACAAGTGGCTGCGCGCGCGGAGATCGCGGAAATCGAAGGGATTCAGCGGAAACCTGGGATAGTCGTGGCTGCTAAAAAAGAGCCGGACAATGCGGCTCGCGTTCGGATAGGGCAGCGGCTTCAACAACACCCCGTCAATCACACTGAAGATGGCGCTGTTGGCGCCGATGCTGAGCGCCAAGGTCAGCAGGACTACGGCCGTAAAGCCGGGACTCCTGGCGAGCGTGCGCGCGCCGTAGCGAAGATCCTGCCCCACGCTTTCGAGGTATTCGGTGCGTCGCATATCGCGGCATTCCTCCTTGATTCGCGCCACGCCCCCCAACCGGCGCAACGCGGCGTATCGCGCTTCGGCAGGGGCCATGCCGGCTGCGACATTCGCCTCCATCTCCTGCTCGACGTGGAACCTCAGCTCCTTTTCAAGCTCCGCCTCGACCCGGCCTCGCCGCAGCAACGACCGGACCCGCATCCGAACGAGATTCCAATATCGCCCAGGCTTCATTGAACGGCCCTCTTAGACCATGCGGAGCACGAGTCCCACCGCGCCAGACAGGCGATCCCACTGCGCGAGCTCCTTTTCAAGCTGCACGCGACCGGCTTTCGTGAGTTTGTAGAACTTGGCTTCGCGGCCGGTTTCCGTGGTCCGCCACTCGCTGCGGATCCAACCCTGATGCTCCAGACGATGCAACGCGGGATAGAGGGCGCCTTGAGTGATTTGGAGAGCGTCGTGGCTCACCTGCTCGATGCGCTTGGCAATGGCCCAGCCGTGACTCGGTTCAAGCGAGAGCGTCTTGAGGATCAGCAGGTCCAGCGTTCCCTGTAACAGATCCGAAGGTTTGCCCATTTTCCTGTGCTCATGCCTAATTCATCTACATTCGAACACCTAAATTATTTACACTTTACAGTCTGCAAGTCAAGAAGTTCGGCTGCGGGATAGTTTGTTGAGAAGAGCAGTTCTCAGAGGCGATAGGTGACGGGATGGTCCTGACGCTTTCGCGTAGGGCAAAGCGGATTCACTCCTGTGGGGGCGGTGTCTCCTGGGTAGCCGTTGCCTTGCCTCCCAAACTCGGAACGCGGGACCGCACCGCTAACGAACAGACGACTAACTCCGGGGGCCGTTTGCGGCCGGTCAATCGGTCGCCTGTCAGTTTACCTTGATGCCGGGCCGCAGAGTGCGGTGAAGGACCATTGATTCCAGTATCTCGCACACAAAGTTGAGGTATTGAACCTCCGCAAGTGTGAGAGGCTGCAAATCAGCCGATACCGATGCGCGATCAGGCTTGAGAGGGCACGCTAAGTTGTTTCCGAGCGTCACATCTCGAAGTCTATCCTGTTCTGGCCTCCGCACAAGGACACCAACGTACCGGTACGCCAGTTTGTGACTTGATGGAATTGAGCTGCGCTTGGGATCCGGGAAGCAAGTGGCCGTTATTCCGACCTGGGGATAGATTGAACCGAGGAGAGCGGGCGCGATGAGTGAGACAACCGGTTGACAACACAAAAACAGAAGAGCCAGAGTGGTGCTTACACTAAGGAGTTGCCATGAAGGCCGCAATCATGAGGTCCGCAGAAGCTACGCCGGAGTACGGTGACTTTGCCGAACCCACGGTCGACGAAGGGCACGTGCTCGTCGAATTGGTGGCTGCGGGGATTCATCCGGTGGTGCGCTCTCTGGCAACCGGACACCATTACGGCAGCCGCGCCACCTGGCCGCTTATCCCCGGGGTCGACGCCGTTGCCCGGACCCCGGACGGCGAACTCATCTACACGGGGCGCATGCAGCCGCCTTATGGCACGCTCGCAGAACGGATGGCCGCGCCTGCGAGCCCGCGCATCCCTCTTCCTGCCGGAGCGAATGCAGTGCAAATCGCCGGCGGGCTGAACCCTGGTCTCTCGTCCTGGTTGCCGCTGAAGGCGCGCGTGAGCGAGATCGGAACGCTTGGTACGGTGCTTGTTCTCGGCGTGACCGGCATGGCGGGATCGATCGCCGCGCAGAATGCGCGTATACTCGGCGCCACACAGGTCGTTGGAGTGGGGCGCAACTCCGCACGCCTGGAACGCGCCGTGAAGGCTGGCGCCAAGGTTGTCGCGTTGACGGGAGATCGGAAGGTGGATGCCCTCGCTCTCGCCGAGGCCCTTGAGGGCGCCGCGCCCAGCATCGTGCTGGACTTTCTCTGGGCTGCCGCGGCAGAAATGACATTTCTCGCCCTCGGCCGGCGCGGCCTTGACGAGGACGCTGCAAACATCGCCTACACTGAAATCGGGTCAATGGCCGGCCCTGACGCAACTGTGCCCGCGTCCCTCTTGAGAAGCCGGCGCTTGCGTATTGCTGGCAGCGGCGCCGGCTCGGCGTCCATGGCCGAAGTGATCGCGCAAATCCCTGTCTACATGCAGCTCATCGCCGACCATCGCATCGAGGTTCCAACGCAAACCTTCTCTCTCTCGTCAATCACGGACGCCTGGACGGCCTCCACGAACAGCGGCTGCCGCGCCGTGGTTGTCCCCGGCGTGGCATCCCCGCCGTGAAGGCAGCGGCATCGTCCATTGAAGCCTCACTAAAGGCCTCGTGATCGCCTGATACTACAATTGCCGTAGTGACAGAATTTGACGAAGAGCACAGTAATTCAACACCGCATCGGTCGTATCGGCGCCGCGTGAGAGGGCCAGGCGGCCATCGCGGGCGTGGGAGTGCTGACGGCCTGCAAGAGACGTTCCTGTTCCCACAAAAACCCACTTTTATCTCGTCCACCCGAGCGCAACTTAGCACTTGACAGAACGCCTGCAACGTATTATTTATCTGCGATGCACTTCGTCAGCGTAAAAGAGGAAATCCAGCCGGACCCCGGCGTTTGGAGGCTGGGTGCGCGCTCGAGGCGCTTCAACGATTGCGTATATTTTCTTGCTTCCTCTACCAGGGAGCGTGGACAGAAACACTGGATCGATCTGAGAGCAACTAAGGAGGATGAAGTGACTAAGGTTCAAGGCAGGGTGAAGTGGTTCAATAATACTAAAGGATACGGTTTCATCGGGCGGGATGGGGGGCCGGATGTCTTTGTCCACTATTCGGCCATCCAGATGGACGGTTTCAAAACCCTGCAAGAAGGCGAGCTGGTGGAATTTGAAGTGGTGCAGGGACAAAAGGGGCCGCAAGCAGACAAAGTTATGAAAGCCTCGTGAGCTGAACCCCCAAACTCCCAAGCTTTCAAACCCGTAAAAACCCGCTGCAGTCCCGGCCGAAATCAGCACCCACGCAGGAGCGACGATGGCTGCCGGATCAATGGCCTTACGAAACGGCTGCAAGCCGCGGCGGAGCTGTATCCTACCCACGCTGCCGAGCCAGCGGGCTTTGCAGGATGCTGAAGAGCGCCCTCAATGAATGTCATTTTGAGCGAAGAATCCAGGCATTCGTTTCTATAGAAATGCAGAGATGCTTCGCTTCGCTCAGCATGACAGACTGGCCTTTTCCCGAGGCGTGTTTTGCACTGGTTGCGCCGGCCAGCGGCTAAACAGACTGCGGAAAAGGTCTTTCGGGAGTTGACGTAACGCCGGCTTCCAGCCGGCAACTCCCTTCCATTCAACGGAGGCCGGCAAGATGCCGGCGCTACGGTCGCGACAGAGCCGCACCATACCTTTGCGACACTGCCGGGCAGCGACGGCCAGCGGCTAAAGCCGTTTTCCCTTCCGCATCTTTGCGGCATGACTGAAGTCATGCCCTGATACAGGGTACCGGAGCGGCTGCTGGAGCGACCGGATGACAGGCTGGCCTTTTCCCGCAGTGTGTTTAGCTGCTGGTTGCGCCGGCCAGCGGCTAAACAGGCTGCGGAAAAACTCTTTTGGGAGTTGACGTAACGCCGGCTTCCAGCCGGCAACTCGTTTCAATTCAACGGAGGCCGGCAAGATGCCGGCGCTACGTTCGCGGCGACGCACTGTGGCATGACTGAAGTCATGCCCTGTCTTGAAAATTGAGTAGGGGCGGGTTTGAAACCCAGGGCTGTCCAAATTAGCTTCGGGCCAGCAAACCGCTTGTTGATTCTATTGAACAAACTTCGCCCCTGAAGGCTGGTTTGAAAACCAGGTTCCCCCGGCGGCGGAGGGGAACGGGTCGGCAGGGGCACGGAATTTTTCA
>JASHON010000047.1 GCA_030041095.1 Terriglobia bacterium | reverse complement strand
GCGGCCCCATTGAAGCCGATCCACGCGGTTCACTCCGCGCACGGTAAGTTCGTTTCCGCGCTCAATCAAGCGCGGCCCCATTGAAGCTACGATCAATGCCGATGAATCAATTCAGAAAACCTTGTTTCCGCGCTCAATCAAGCGCGGCCCCATTGAAGCACGCAGCCTCCCTTTCGAAATCCTAGCCTAATCCCTGTTTCCGCGCTCAATCAAGCGCGGCCCCATTGAAGCACCCGAGGTTACGTGACCCTAAATCGCCCAGTCTTGTTTCCGCGCTCAATCAAGCGCGGCCCCATTGAAGCCGGCATATTAGGCTTGCGTCTCCACAGGTTCCGGCTTGTTTCCGCGCTCAATCAAGCGCGGCCCCATTGAAGCTGTGGACCGCTGGCGCGGGAGCAATCGTCACGGCGGTGTTTCCGCGCTCAATCAAGCGCGGCCCCATTGAAGCCATAGGGGGGGGAGAGGGTGGGGGGGTGTGCCCTCAGTTTCCGCGCTCAATCAAGCGCGGCCCCATTGAAGCCCGTCGCGGTCGGCCTTTGCAAGCTTCGTTTGCTTTATATTTCCGCGCTCAATCGAGCGCGGCCCCATTGAAGCTACCCCGAGCTCTACAAGGCTGTAATCGCTGAGCGGGATTTCCGCGCTCAATCGAGCGCGGCCCCATTGAAGCAGGAGCACCGTGCGCGCGGACCCAAGCTCTCACCGCCATTTCCGCGCTCAATCGAGCGCGGCCCCATTGAAGCATACAAACCGAGCGAGTCATTCGCTCCCACCCACTATTTCCGCGCTCAATCGAGCGCGGCCCCATTGAAGCCCGGCACTCCCGGCGTTTACAATCTCGGGACCGGTATTTCCGCGCTCAATCGAGCGCGGCCCCATTGAAGCTTGAGCACGCGCATCAGGTACGGCGGCCGCAGCAGATTTCCGCGCTCAATCGAGCGCGGCCCCATTGAAGCCCTGGTTTGATTTCGTCTCCCGGCCGGGCGCTGTCCAGATTTCCGCGCTCAATCGAGCGCGGCCCCATTGAAGCCCGTCGCTGTTATAACCAGGTGGAGGATCGAGCACGCATTTCCGCGCTCAATCGAGCGCGGCCCCATTGAAGCAACCGTTCAGCCGCGCGAACCAGCGCCAGCGCTGCATTTCCGCGCTCAATCGAGCGCGGCCCCATTGAAGCTGGAGTGACGGGATGCAATCGCACAAAAGCGTACTGATTTCCGCGCTCAATCGAGCGCGGCCCCATTGAAGCCCGACACAAACGGCAATACCTATTCGCTGGCAGTATATTTCCGCGCTCAATCGAGCGCGGCCCCATTGAAGCAGATCGGGCTCGCCTGAGCCTTTCCCGCTAAACGTTATTTCCGCGCTCAATCGAGCGCGGCCCCATTGAAGCATCACGGCGACGACTCGCGATTGGTTGTGACTGCTGAATTTCCGCGCTCAATCGAGCGCGGCCCCATTGAAGCATTCCCGTTGCGGCCACGATCACCCAGCGCTTTTCATTTCCGCGCTCAATCGAGCGCGGCCCCATTGAAGCACACGCTCTACGAAGAATTCCAACGATGCCTGACCACATTTCCGCGCTCAATCGAGCGCGGCCCCATTGAAGCGTGGCGATTTGTGTGAAGGTTTTCATCGCTTCTCCGTATTTCCGCGCTCAATCGAGCGCGGCCCCATTGAAGCTCAACAAGAATACCCGTGAGTTGCACGGAACCGGTATTTCCGCGCTCAATCGAGCGCGGCCCCATTGAAGCTCGTTCGTGAGCGCGAGGTCGTAATCGACTGCAGTGAATTTCCGCGCTCAATCGAGCGCGGCCCCATTGAAGCCGCAGAAAGTTTGGGATTGTATTCACCCAGCTCGCGCATTTCCGCGCTCAATCGAGCGCGGCCCCATTGAAGCACATCTATCTTAGGCACAGTGCCTACTCTCACGATCATTTCCGCGCTCAATCGAGCGCGGCCCCATTGAAGGCAGTCATCCTACGCCGAGTCGGGCTAAGCCTCGGAGTTTCCGCGCTCAATCGAGCGCGGCCCCATTGAAGCTTGCCCAAGAAAGCCAATGCTATCAGTATGCCGTAGTTTCCGCGCTCAATCGAGCGCGGCCTCATCAGGCCATTGAGGCATTGACCCAATGAATCATTGAATCAATTCTCCCTCGTGGCCCCATGAGGTCATTGATCCATTTCCCCAATGAATCATTGATTCAATTTGCTGAGGGAGTGATTCTTTTGGAAGGAATGGTCGGGGCGAGAGGATTTGAACCTCCGACCTCTTGGTCCCGAACCAAGCGCGCTACCAGGCTACGCTACGCCCCGATCGAGTATTGATCTCTGGCAACAGATTACGACGGAGCCGAAGCGTTTGCAAGTGCGCCGCGACACCCACGGACAACCCGATACTTCACAGGGGACAAGCAGTTGAAGGATACGGCCCGGAGCCTAATGTCCGGCAAGAGCCCCACCCAACCAATACGCGATCCCTGCGACCACTCCAAACCCGCTCAGCAGGGTTGCCCATGCACCCACCGTCATCCGGCGAAGCAACTGAATGAGCTCGGCAGCCGTCAGCGTGCTCGTATCAATGGATACAGGCTTTCCCCCAACCTCTGAAAGCCGGCGGATGAGGCGCATGACGGACTTGAGGTCGGGAATGTAGATGAAATTGGCCGTGCTCACCGTCATCAGTTGGATGGTGCAATTTGAGATGAATGGACCGTCGTATCTGGGACTGTCTCCCACTCCAATCGTTATGTTGTAATCGCCTCTTTTCGACTGCACGAAGAAGGCCTTGTCCTGCTCGTCAATCGCCCGGCATTTTTCGATAATCCCGGTCTTCGGATTGAAGCTGTATTCCGAGCGGCACACGTTTCCTTCGGGAATTCGATAATTCTTGGCAAGAGCATCGATAAAGTAGTTTGGCCCGCTGGAGACTAAATAGATGTCCGCCGCGGGAAGGAGCTTGAGCAAATCGGGCGTCCAGTCTTGCAGCCGGATTTGTCCATAAAGGGCGGAGGCTCGCTCCTCAGTGAAATCCTTGGAGGCAAATAGATCGATGATTTTTTTGCCGAAGCTCGGTGAGTCAACCCTTCCGCCCTGGAATTCCTCCTCCAAGGCGCGGTACTCCGCCTCGCAGCCGAGGGCTCTGGAATATTCTTTCTGGATGTAGTCCTGCGTGAGAGTCTTATCGACGTCAAGGAACAAGGCAAGGCGCATTTCCGTCCCTCCGCTTGTGATGGGACTGCTGAGCAATTGAAGCGAGAATACAACCAAATGACCTGGCAGGCAATACCCCGGGGATTCATGAGAGCCGGTAAGGGGAGTTCTTCCAGTCTGTGAAGGTCCGGCGATAAAGAACGTGGCGCCGCAGAAGATGGCCTTCCGGCAGACGCGGATGATCGAAGTCATCTGAGGCCGAGCGATTCATCCCAAGCCGCTCCATGACGCGGCGCGACCGGACGTTGGAGGGAACGGTGAAGGAGACAAGCTCTCGCAGGCGGAGTTTTTCGAAGGCAAAGCGCGTCACTTCCTGCGCCGCCTCCGTCGCATACCCTTTGCCCCAATGAGCGCGCGCGAGCCGCCAGCCGATTTCTACGCAGGGCGTGAAATGGGTTTGGAACGTAGGAATTGCAAGGCCGGCATAGCCGATGAACGGTGCGGTTCCTGGAACTTCAACCGCCCACGGCCCAAAACCGTGTTCTGAAAAATGAGCTTCGATCTGCGCTTGAAGTGCGTCACTTTCCGCCGCCGTCAAAATGCCTGGCAGATACTCCATGACGGCGGGGTCCGCATTCATCCGCCGAAACGGCTCGCGGTCCTCTGCCCGCCAGGCGCGAAGCCACAGGCGCGGTGTCACAAGCTCAGGTTCGAACATCTTTGAGACGACCAGACCCTTATTGAGGGCTGCAAATTGGAAACCAGCCGCGATCTCAGCAACCGAGGAAACGCGCGACGCTAGCGCCGGGAGCCTCTCCGCTGCTCCGCTTCCATTAAGTTCGCGAGGATGTCGTTGATGCGCGTCAGGTGGCCTTCGCCCTTGGATTTCAGCCAGTCGACGACCTGCGGGTCGAGGCGGACGCTCACGGCGATTTTTCGCCTGACATCGCGCCGTCGCACGAGATGGGCCAATTGCTCGTCTGTCAGGCGCG
>JASHON010000046.1 GCA_030041095.1 Terriglobia bacterium | reverse complement strand
ATGACGCGTTGGGCCACGGAAGGTAAGTTCTCCTTCTGGCTTGGCCTGTCTCCGGACAACGACATCACGGGAGGAAAGGTCATCCGGCGGCGGACCAAGAAGGTGATTAACCGGGCCAGCACCGCCCTGCGAGTCGCCGCCCGAACCTTACATCACAGCAAGAGCGCGCTGGGAGCTAAGTACCGCCGCTTCCGTGCTCGCTTGGGCGCGCCCAAAGCGATCACCGCCCTGGCCCATCACTTGGCCTGCCTCCTGTATCGCATGCTCCGGTTCGGGACTGAATACCACGACAAAGGGATGGAACATTACGAACGCAAATATCGCGAAACGCAGATGAAATGGCTTCAAAAACAAGCTGCCGCCCTCAACATGCAACTCATTGCGATGCAGTCGGTTGCCAAGTGAGTTTATGCAGAGGAGCCCGGGCGACGAAGGATCTCTGCATTTGCTTGATTTTTCAAATGCCGAGATGCTTCGCGATGCTCAGCATGACATGACCCGAAGTGTTTTTTCAGCCCCCTGTCAGAACAAATTTACCGTGACCGGCGGAAGCCGGAAGATGAAACCCGCCGGCGACCGTGATAGCCTGAAACGAGCAGGAGTTGTTCGATGGCCACGAAAACCTTACTGACCGTCAAAGACTACGCCGCCCTGGGAGAACCGGATGGTGTGCGCTACGAATTGAGCAACGGAGAGCTGATTGTGACGCCTTCAGCAAGCCATTTCCACAATAGAATCCTCCTTCGCATGACCGCCCGGCTCCAGGCATATCTCGAAACAAACAAGTTTGGAGAGGTGACCAGCGAGACGGACATGCATCTCGTTGGGGAGGTTGTTCGCAGGCCCGATGTGGCTTTCATTCGGGCTGGCCGGCTCGAGGACGTGGACCCGGACCAGGTGCCGTTGCCGGTTGCTCCGGACCTCGTGATGGAAGTTGTGTCCAGGAATGACCGCGCCGATGATCTGATGCTGAAAGTATCCCAGTACCTTGAGGCAGGCGCGCAGGCCGTGTGGCTCCTGTATCCCAAGTCACGCCTTGCATATCGCTACGCTCACGGAAAGCTCGACCCCCGCGTGTATACGTCGGAGGCGGGCGACCGATTTGAGGAGCCGGAATTGCTGCCTGGATTCTCGTTTCCGCTGCATGAAATCTTCAGCTAGACAAATTTCCGCGCGTTGACACTGCCGAAGCCGTCCGATATAGTGGCCGCAGGGGATTGCGGTTGCCCGTCCTGGTCGCCACACGGCCCGTAACCGATAGCCCAATCGAAAGTCGATGACGTTTCCAAACTGGCTCACGCTGCTGCGAATCTTCTTTGTTCCTCTGTTGGTGGTCTTGCTCCTGACGAACGAGCACAGCATGGATCTTTGGGCTGTGGGCGTCTTTCTGGCTGCAGCCGGCACAGATTTCCTCGATGGCTATGTCGCGCGCAGGAACGGGCGCGTGACGAGGCTTGGCATTTTGCTTGATCCGATTGCGGACAAACTGCTCGTCGCTTCGGCTTTTATCTCACTCGTCGCGCTGCATCTCGTTCCAGCGTGGATTGCCGTCATCATTATCGGCCGCGAGCTGGCCGTCTCCGGGTTGCGCGGCATCGCCAGCTCCGAAGGCATCATTCTGCAAGCATCGGAGCTGGGCAAGATCAAGATGGTCCTCGAGGTCATCGCCATCACCGTCATTGCCTTGGTCCCGCGTTTTCCGCGAATCGAGATGCTGGGAGAAGTTTTGTTATGGCTGGTGGTGTGGTTCGCGCTGGCCTCGGCGGCCCAGTATTTCTGGCGGTTCTGGCGGAAGCTCGAAAACAGGGACGGTGAAAATGAGGTTGGCCGGATGGTCGTGATTCGGGGCGGAGGAGCGGAGGACCAGAAAGATGTCGCCGCTCACTGAGTCGGAGCAGCGGGTCCTGATTCAAGAGGCGCGGCGCGCTCTCGAAGCGGCTCTTCTCCATTCTGCTGAGCCGCCGCCGGTGGAGGTTTCAGAAGGTCTTGGCCGGCGTTGCGGCGCCTTTGTCACTTTGCGTTTGCCCGAGGGACTGCGAGGGTGCGTCGGCCGCATTCAGTCTCCAGAGCCGCTTATTCGGACCGTCCGCGACTGTGCCTTGGGCGCCGCCTTTCACGATCCGCGATTTTCACCCCTCACTGTCTCCGAGCTTCCCCTCCTCAGCGTCGAAATATCGGTGCTTTCTGACTTAGTTGAGGTGAAACCTGAAGAGATTGAGCCTGGCATCCACGGGGTTCTCGTCTGCGAAGGCTTTCGTCGCGGCCTGCTGCTGCCGCAAGTGGCGACGGAATGGGGCTGGGATCGGGAAAAATTCCTGGAGCAGGCATGTGTAAAAGCAGGACTCTCGCCGGACGAATGGCGGCATGGCGCCAGGCTGTTTGCTTTCACCGCCCAGGTCTTTGGAGGGTGTGAAGAGCGGGAGCGTCCGCCTCAGGAGCTTCGCCGCCCGGCCTGAGAGTTGCAGAAACGATTTCAATCGTAGTCTTCCCGGTTGGCGCGCGGCGCCGGGAGCTTCGGATGGGTGCTCTAACTTGGCCCACGCGGATGGCTCGCGCGGCCTGATTCCGCAGCGTTCCGCCTCTCGTGAAACTCAGCCCTGAAAGACCGGGCCATCTCTTCCGGAGAGAATTTGTGAAGATTGCTGTCGTGCAAATGGACATTCGGCTGATGCATACCGCGGCGAACCTGGCAACTCTCGTTGACCGAATGAACGAAGCAGTTCGCCATAGCGCCGAGCTTGTCATTTTTCCGGAGTGCGCCCTCAGTGGCTATTGTTTCAGTAGTTCGGAGGAAGCGTTGCCTTATGCGGAAACCGTGCCGGGGCCTTCCGCAGACTTTTTGGGAAAAGCGGCGGCGCGGCTGGGCTCGACTGCCGTGGTCGGGATGATCGAGCGCGACGGGAAGCAGCTTTACAATAGCGCTGTCGTTTTGGCTCCGGATGGCCTGGCTGGCTTGTACCGGAAGCTGCATTTGCCTTATCTCGGCGTCGATCGGTTTGTGACGCCAGGCGACAAGGGCTTTCCGCTTTTCGACGTGGGGCCGGCGCGGATGGGAATTAACATCTGCTACGACTGCAGTTTCCCGGAGGCGTGCCGCGTTCCGAAGCTCGAAGGGGCGCAGCTCATCGTGATTCCTACCAACTGGCCCATTGGCTCTGATTCGTGGCAGCACGTCCCCGCTGTGCGAGCAATCGAAAACCACATGATCGTGGCCGCCGCGGATCGGGTTGGCGAAGAGCGTGGCATCCATTTTGCCGGCCACTCTCAAATCATCGATTTTACCGGCGCGGTGCTCGCCGAGGCCGGCCAGCTTGAAGAGACCATCCTCTACGCCGAAGTCGATCCAGCAGCGGCAGACCGCAACCGCATCGCGCGAATTCCCGGAGCGTACGAGATCGACCGGATTCGGGATCGGCGGCCTGAGTTGTATCAACTGGTTGCCGAAAAGCCATCGGAACGCGAATAATGCCGCCGCCGCGCCTCAGCGTATCTTCTCTTCCTTCATAAGAAGCTCGAACGCTGCAGTGCGGCGCAATCCGGCAAAAGCGTGATCCGACTTCAGCTTTCGGTGATCCCCGAATCCTTCGTCCAAAGCCTGCCTGAGATAATCGATCGCCCGCTCGTATTGCCCCGATTGCGCGAACAGCTCCGCCAGGCAGTAGTTCATCTCTGCCAACCCTGCTGTCGATTGTGTTCCCGTCACACCCTGGAAGGTAGCCTGCCCAAAGATGCTGGGATTAATGGCAAAGGCCCTGCCGTATTCTCTTGCTCCCTGTTTGTATTTCCCCTCCGCGAAGTAGGCGGCGCCGAGGTTGTTATAAGTGGTCGCCGAGCGGGGCAGGAGCTTCAGCGCGCGGCGATACAGCTTAATCGCTTTTTTGTAGTTCTTCTTCGCGTAATAGATGGTTCCGAGGTTGTTAATCGCCTCCGGATATTTCGGCCTCACGCGTAGCGCGCGCTCGTAGTCCCGTTTCGCCTCGTCGATGGCGTAAAGATGCTGCCAGGCCATGCCCATCTTGTTCCAGACGGCGGCTGAGGTTTGGGGCGCCTGGCGGTAAGCATTAATGGCTGCTTCGTATTCTCCACGCGCCATGAAGATGTCACCTAGAGTTTCCGGCGGAAGTTTATGCTGCCCGGCGGCCACATTTGCGGGCGTATCCGGCTTCTTCGTTTCGATCGCGTAAGCGCGCGCGAGAGGCGCTAACCCGCCTGCCAGGACGACCGATAGGAGCGAAATAACTTGAATTCTTGCAGAATGGTGGCGTTGCATAGTTCCACCTCCTGACTCTGCCTGATTTAGTCTACCGCAGGAATTCGAGCGGAGCCATAACCACTTTGGAAGTTCAGGCGATAGCCATTCGGCTGGAGCAGTCCAGGCGGGCAGCAGCGGCGGGACCATGCAAGGCGGTGAAACAAGCTGCGGAAAAACTCTTTCGGGAGTTGACGTAGCGCCGGCTTCCAGCCGGCAACTCGCTTCAATTCCGGAGGCCGGCAAGATGCCGGCGCTACGTTCGCGGCGGCGTCGAGGCTGGCGAGAGCACGCTTTAGCCACTGGGTTTCACAACCGACTACATGGGTTTCGACCACGGCGCGAAGGGAAGGGGACTGAACGTCAACAAATCATCACTGACCGGAAAGAGAGAGTGATTCGCAGCGCCGTAACTTCCAGTTGGTGTTAAGATCGCAGTGTTTTTCCGGTGCTGGTTACCAACAGTTCTGCGGGCGCCATCACGCTTTTCCTGAGTAAGTGATGTCTGGAGGTAATCAATGAAAAAATCTTGGGCGATTTTTCTGGGGCTCGTCATCGGGCTTGCCGTCGCTGTTCCCCAATCGTTGCCTGAAAAACTCATGAAGTGGTCGCAGGGAAGATCCGTCGTTTATTCGCAACTCGGAATCGTGGCGGCGGAACAGCCGCTTGCCGCGCAAGCGGGGGCAACCATTCTGGCGGAAGGGGGATCGGCGGCGGATGCCGCAATCGCTGCGAGCGCGGCAATGGGAGTGATTCAACCCATGATGAATGGAATGGGCGGTGACCTTTTTGCAATCGAGTGGGACGCAAAGAACGGAAAAGTAAGCGGACTGAATGCGAGCGGCTGGGCGCCTGAGAGGCTGACTTCGTCATACCTCCATACTCAAGGATTTCGACACTTACCTGAGACCGGCATACTTTCAGTCACCATCCCAGGCTGCGTGATGGGTTGGTGGGATTTGCACGAGCGATTCGGGAAGCTCCCTTGGAAGGATCTTTTCAAGCCAGCCATCTACTACGCCTCGCACGGGTTTCCAGTGCCGCAATGGGATAGCATGTACTGGCCGGCTTACGGCAGCGTACTCACCAGGAATCCGGAAGCCACACGAATCTATCTGCCCCAAGGTCGAGCGCCGAAGCTTGGGCAAGTGTTTCGCAATCCGGAGTATGCCAAGGCATTGGAAGCAGTCGCCAACGAGGGTGAACGGGCTTTTTACGACGGGCAGATCGCCCGCGCCATCGTGAAGACATCGCAGGATCTTGGCGGAGTCATTACTCCGCAGGATTTGAGTGAGTACCGGGCCGAGTGGGTTCAGCCGATTGAGACGAATTACCGCGGCTGGGAGGTGTTCGAAATTCCGCCCAATACTCAGGGCGTCGCCACGCTTGAGATGCTCAACATCATGCAGCAGTTTCCGCTTGGGCTTTACCGGCCTTTGAGCCCTGAACGTTTTCATATTGAAATGCAGGCCCAGCAACTCGCTTACGCGGACCTGGACCGGTACGTGGGAGATCCGCGATTCGTCAAAGTTCCGGTGAGCGGAATGCTTTCCGTAGAATACGCCAGATCGAGGGCCAAGCTCATCGATCTCAACAAAGCGAATTGCCAATTTCATGCCGGCGCGCCGCCAGGAGCCGATCCTAAGCTCGCCGTTGCGATTCCCCGGCCCGGAACGGATACCAGTTATCTCACCGCAGTCGATCGCGATGGCAATATCGTTTCGCTGATCCAGAGTTTAGCGGGGGCGTTCGGGTCAGGCGTCGTGGTGGAGGGTTACGGTATCATTCTCCAGAATCGCGCCACCGGATTCACGCTCAGACCCGGCAGCCCGGACGTTCTTGCTCCTCACAAGCGTCCTTTTCATACCATCATCCCTGCTTTTATGGAAAAAGGACCCATCCATATCGGGTTCGGCATTATGCGCGGTGGAAATCAGCCCCTGGCGCAGGCCCAGTTCGTTTCCGATATTGCGGATTACAACATGAACATTCAGCAAGCGCTCGAAGCGCCGCGATTTAATCGGTTTGACGGCGGCGCCTGCAGCTATCTCATCGAGAGCCGTGTTCCCACGTCAACCTTGGTTGGACTTTCTCAACTCGGATACAGCCTGCGCGTGGTGGGGCCCTATGCGGAGTGGGTGGGCGGCGGCCAGGCCGTGCTTCACAATTCCTCGGCAAACGTAAACTCCGGAGCCTCGGATCCCCGCAAAGACGGAGAAGCCATTCCACAGCCATCGGAATAAAGCAGCGGTACCTGGACTACGCCAGCGTGCTGTCCCACCTGATTTTTGATAATTCCCTCACCCCTTCGGGGAAGCGCAGACTTCGAGCTTTACGAAGTCTGCCGCTTTTCCCTGACATCTCCGGCAAGCCGTGGACCTCAAAAACGAAGGTCCGGTGCCGAAAGGGATCACGGCGAGGACCTCCGTTGGTCGTGGCTATCATCGCCTGATTGACACGTTCTCCGTGTAACACTATGCTTGTGTCATGAAACGCCGCCTGCGAAACATCACGGTGACCGTGGAAGAAGATGTTGCCCGCTGGGTCAGGCTCGAAGCTGCTCGCCAGGAGAAGAGCGTCTCGCGCCTCCTGGCGGGCATGTTGAAAGACCGGATGGAAGAGACGAGCAGCTACGAACACGCCATGCGAAGGGCTCTCGCGCGGAAACCCTTCTTGAGGACGGACGGACAATACCTGTCGCGCGAGGAAGCACATGCCCGGCTTGGTCTTCGTTGATACGAATGTCGTGTCATTACCTGCTGACAGAAGGCCTCCAAGCGGACGAGGACATGGATGGCGTGGTGGTCGTTAACCCGTTCCTCCGCGACCCCGCAGCAGTTCCGTGAGCACAAGAAGGTAAAGCGGACTTCGGCTCACCTCTTTTAGCGGCGGTTTATGACCGCCAGTTCCTCAGGGAACGAAATCCGGCGCTCGTAGAGCGCCGCGAGAGCACTTACTCGTGTCTCAACGCGACCATGGGATCGACATTCGCCGCCCGCCGCGCGGGAATGTAGGAGGCGAACGCCGCTACGCCGGCAAGAATGAGCGAGACGCCGATGAAGGTCACCGGGTCCGTCGGCTTGACGCCGAAGAGCAGGGTTGACAACAAGCGCGTGAGCCCCAGCGCAGCAACTACTCCGGCTGCCATTCCGATCGAGGCGAGAATCATTCCATGACTTACCACCAACCGGAGCACGGCGCCTTTCTGCGCTCCCAGCGCCATGCGTATTCCGATCTCATGCGTGCGCCGCGTAACCGAATATGAAATGACGGCGTAAATGCCAGCGACGGCCATGACGAGCGCCAGCAAACCGAAGATACCAAACAGCGTTGAATCGAACCGAGGGCGTGACATCGAAGCAGAAACGAGTTCGTCCATTGTCCGAACGTTGTACACGGGCGTTCCACTGTCAATCGTGGCAACCGTTCTGCGGACTGGTCCCATCAGGACCTTCGCGGGCAACGAACTCCGGATCACCAGCATCATTGAGCCTTCGATGAGTGGAATATCCGCGGATGGAACCTGAAGATAGGAGTAATACATGGTCGGATAGATGGGGAATTCCGGCCCATATTTCCGTACGTCGCCGACGATCCCGACAATCTTGCACCAGCCCCTTGCCCCAAGTGCCGGTTTTATCTGCTCCCCGATGGGATTCCGGTGTGGCCAAAAGCGACGCGCCATCTCGCCGTTGATGATGACCACTCCGGGAGCCTTTGAATTGTCTTCTTCCGTGAACGCCCGTCCTTTCAGAACGGGGATGCCCATGGTCCGAAAATAGTCCGGGCTTATCCAGCGGGACCTCGCGATAGGGCTCTCTTTCGGAGACACAACAGGCCGTCCGGCGATGGCGAACGGAGAAGCAGGATTGCCACCCCCAGCCAGCGGGACGTCACGCGCAATTGCTGCCGATCCAATGCCTGGTAAAAGCCGGACTTTCGCAAGCACGCGTTTATAAGAGGCCGGTGTCGCCGCTGGCGCGCGCTCAGCTTGGCTCGGAGTAAGCCGCATTACGAGGAGTCGATGGGGATTGAAGCCCAACGGGGCTGTTTCGAGAGCGCGGAAACTTCTCACCATAAGCCCAGCCGCAATCAGTAACAAAACAGCCAGCGCCACCTCAGACACAACAAGCAGATCGCTCAACTCATGGCGCCCCGAACTAGAGAGCGATCCTCGCCGGCTCTCCTTCAGTGATTCATAGAGGTCCGCCTCGGAAGCCTGACACGCGGGAGCCGCGCCAAACAAAATTCCCGTAAGCACGCAGAGCGCCGCCGCAAACACAAGCACGGCAGGATCGATACTGATCTCCTTCAGGTGAGGAATATCGCCTGGGTTCAGTCTTCGAAGGACGCCCAGGCTCCAGAACGCGAAGATTAAGCCAAAACCCCCTCCAACACAGGCCAGCAGAACGCTTTCGGTGAGCAGTTGCCTCACCAGGCGGGCGCGCCCGGCGCCCACCGCGATTCTTACGGCCATTTCCTTGGCGCGGGTCGCGGCTCGCGCCAGGAGTAAATTGGCGACGTTGGCGCACGCAATGAGGAGGACAAGACCCACCGCTGCAAAAAGCATAAGAAGCGCCGGACGAATCGGTCCGACAATATAATCCGCAAGGGGACGGACGTCTACGCCCAGGCGCACGTCCGTCTGTGGATATTCCTTGCCTAAACCTCCAGCGAGCGCGGCCATCGCGGCCCGTGCGCTGGCGATGGCCACACCCTTTCTGAGCCGGCCAATCACCCCCAGCCAGTGAACATCGTTGCTGTTGCGTGTAGCCGTAAAGGTGGGATCGCTTTCGAGGGGAATCCAGAGCTGGGCGGCGAACTCCAGCCCGTTCCTGAAGTTTCGCGGCAAAACGCCAATGACGGTGAACGGCTCGCCGCTGAGCTCCAACACCTTGCCGGGAACACCGCGATCACCGTTAAAATCGCGCTGCCAAAGTCCGTAACTTAAGATGACGACTCGCCCGCCGTTTGGCCGATCTTCCTGCGTGAGAAACGTCCGGCCGATAATGGGCTTGACGCCCAGAAGTGAAAAGAAGTTTGCCGAAACCGCTCGTGCCGGAACGTGTTCAGTTCCGTTACCCTCGCCCACATTAAAGCTTTCTTGCGTGGTTGCAGCAATAGGCATAAAAGTCTGCTGTTTCCACGCGACGAAATCAGGCGTTGAGAACTCATTCGCAGCGGAGTAGGACACTCTCTGCCCGATCACCACCAAACGGCCGGAATCCTTGAAAGGCAGTGGGTGAATCAGCACGCCGTTGACAACGCTGAAAATAGCTGTGTTCGCCCCGATGCCAAGCGCCAGGGTAACAGCAGCGGCAGCCGTGAAGCCCGGATTACGCCGCAATTGGCGCAGGGTGAACTGAATGTCCTGCCAGAGAGTTTCCAGAAAAGGCAAGGTCCACAGGTCGCGGTTCAGCTCTTTGGCCCGTGTCGTGTTCCCGAACTCACGCTGCGCGGCATAACGGGCTTCCTCTGCCGCCATGCCCTGTTCGGTAAGCTTTTCTTCGAGCGCGGCAAGATGGAATTGCAGCTCGTCATCCAAATCCCGCTCAAGCTTCCTGCGGCGAAACAGCGTTTTGATTCGCAGCCAGAGCGCCGTCATGGGTTCTGCAAGCATCGCCAGTTACAATTGATGGCCCGGCGCTTCCTTACTCATGCCGAAGCACCAGCACTGGATCCACCTTCGCCGCGCGCCAGGCAGGCAGAAGCGAAGCGGCCAAAGCCAGAATCAGCACAAAAATGACGGCCAGCGCAAGCATCACCGGGTCAGATGCGCTCACCCCGAAAACGTAGGCTTTCAGGATGCCGGATGCCGCAAGAGCGCCAACGAGGCCAAAGCCACTGCCGGCAATTGCAAGCTTTGTTGCAGACGAGAGGATGAGGGCCAGAATCTCTCGCCGCTGAGACCCCAGTGCAAGGCGAACCGCCATTTCCCGCGAGCGAAGGGCAGACGCAAACGCAATGACGCTGTAGATGCCAAGCGCAGCCAGGAAAAGCGCCGCAACGGCGAACGCAGATACGAGCGCGGTATTGAAGCGGCGGGGCGCCTCGCTTTCAGAAAGGGCCTGCTCCATGCTCTGGACGTCCTCGAGCGGTAATTGAGAATCGAGCGAGCGAACCGTGGCGCGAAGGGCGCCAATCATTTGGCCGGGCGGCGTCACCGTCCGCATCACCACATAGCCGGCATTACCAACCAAACCCGCGCGCGAGGCAAGAGCGCCCAACGATTTTTTTACTTGTTTTGCCGGCTGATAAAATTGTTCCAGGGTGGGTTCGTCCGGAGACGACCACTTCACATCAGCAATCTCGCCCACAATCGTCATCCAGCGTGTCTGCATCGTCCGCGTGCCGAAGCGCAGACGCTTCCCAAGCGGGTTCAAGCCGGGCCAATAGTGCTCTGCCAGCTTTTTGTCCACGATCACCACCAGTCTCGAATGCTCGTCGTCTTGCGGGCTGAACGCGCGGCCGCGCAGCAATCGAATTCCCATAGTTGGAAAATAGCGTCCCTGTATCGCGGAGAAGGCAGCGAAGTTCATGCCGGCGTGCTTGGGAGGCACGTAGTCTTGTGCGACAACGCTGGTCAAAGGATAGCCTCCCGATTCGGGCACGACGGTTGTCAGAGCCACGGATTGAATGCCGCGGATCTGCTTCAGACGGCGAACCAATTCGTGGTTGAACTCATTCACCAGCGTTTGCGTGGAATATCGTATTTGGGGCAGCGAGTAGGCAGCCGTTAGCAAATGATCGGGACGGAAGCCGGGATCGACTTCACGCATTTTCGCGAAGCTGAATAACAGCAAGCTGGAAGCAACAAGCAGCACCTGAGCGACGGCGATTTGACCGATCACCAGGGCCGCGCGCAGGCGCGCATGGCCGCTGCCGGAGGTAACCGTGGGGCCGCCTTCTTTCAGACTTTCGCTCACCTTCGTCCGGGACGCAGTGACCGCAGGAGCCAGTCCGCAGATGAGGCCGGTAAGTACCGCAACCACCGTGGCGAACGCGGCAACTCTCCAATCGATCCCGATCTCCTGGATGCGAGGCAGTGACTCGGGCAGCCAGCCGGCGCCTGCGCGTAGAGCGCCCGCAGCAAGCGTGAGCCCAAGCGCTCCTCCGCTAAGGCTTAAAACCAGACTCTCGACAACGGCTTGGCGCATCAACGCGCCGCCCGGTGCGCCCAATGCAAGCCGCAAGCCGATTTCGCGCCGGCGCCGGATGGCGTGGACTAACAACAGTCCGGCAAAATTCGCACACGCAATCAGCAGCACTACAAACGTAGCCAGGAAGAGAATTTCCACCGGCTGGCGGGCATCTTGAATGGTCTTTTCCTTAAGTGAGTGGACCACCGCGCGAATGTGCAGGCTTGCCATGAAAGCGGGATATCTCCGCATAATGCCTTGCGCCACGATTTCAGCATCGCTGTCGGCCTTGGCAATCGTCATTCCACGCTTGAGCCGCCCCACCATGTTGTATCCCCAGACTGATGCTCCCGTAGTGAGGTTCTGCCTGTTGAACGTCAGCGGAACCCACAGCTCGCTCTGGTCCAAGCGCCCGGGCGCAAGCGGAAACTCGAATTTCCGGGGCATCACGCCAATCACGACGTACGGCTTGCGATTGAGCAGAATCTTCGTGCCCACCACGTGCCGAGCGCCGTGCAGCCGGCTTTGCCAAAATGAATAGCTGACGACGGCAACCAACTCCCGGTCATCAACTTCGTGTTGGGTGAAGAACCGGCCCATGATCGGCTCAACCTCTAAGGCCGGGAGCACGCCAGCGGAGAGACGGGCGGCATGCGCCTCTGTGGGTTCACCGGCGCCGGAAAGCTCGTATTCCACCCGTTGATAGCCGCCCAGGTTTTGGAAACTGTGCGTATATCGCGTATAAGCCAAAACGTCCGGGGCAGTAACGCCCACTTCGCCGTTGGTTCCGGCGTGCGCGCCTTCAAGGATGTCTGAGAGGATGACCAGCCGGGCCGAATGCGGGAAGGGCAGGGGACGCAAGAGCACGCATTCGACGATGGAAAACATCGCAGTTGAGGCTCCGATGCCAAGCGCCAGCATCAACACCGCAGTGGCTGTAAAGCCTCGCCACTTGAGCAGATGCCGCAGGGCGAAGCGAATGTCCTGCCAGAGCGTTTCCAGGAAAGGGAAGGTCCACATTTCACGGTTCGCTTCTTTCGCCTGCATCGCGTTGCCAAACTCGCGCTGCGCGGCGTAATGCGCCTCCTCTGCTGCCATACCCTGTTCGGTGAGCCGTTCTTCGAGCAAGGCACGGTGGAATTGCAGTTCGTCTTCCAAGTCGCGCTCAAGCTGCCGGCGCCGGAGCAGTGCCTTCGCGCGCAGCCAGACGATGATCATCCAGTCCAAGAGCATGGCCTCTTCTCGCGAGCAATCAAAACCAACTATTAACCATCGACTTACTCCCACCTCGACGCAGCCTCTGTTCGCAACCAGCCTTCGTGGACGAATCCCTGTCCCCTTACTTTTGGTTGCGAACTTTTGCTTGTGGTCCTTGACATGCGTTCTGCATGGAAGTACGCTTCGCACATGGCTGGCATGGTCCAGATTCGCAACGTACCGGCTGACCTCCACCGCGAGCTTAAGGCGCGCGCATCCCTCGAAGGCCTGTCGCTGTCTGATTACCTCCTCCGGGAAATCCGCCAGGCGTTAGAGCGGCCGACTCTTGAGGAACTTCGAAAACGACTCGCCGGCCGCCAGCCCGTTCGAGCACGTCCGACTCCTGCAGCCGCTGTCCGGGCCGAGAGGAGGAGCCGTTGATCGTCGTGGACGCTTCCGTGATATTGGAGGTGCTACTCCAGACCCCGGTGGCATCCAACGTAAGCCGGCGGATTTTTCGCGTGGGTGAAACGCTCCATGCTCCGCACCTTATCGATGTGGAGGTCGCCCAGGTCTTGCGCCGGTATGTTCGCTCGGCGGCCATCTCAGCCAGCCGGGGCGCTGAGGCTCTGACGGACCTGACCGACCTGCCACTCAATCGATATCCGCACCTTGTCCTTCTGCCCCGCGTCTGGGAGTTCCGGCACAACCTAACCGCCTACGATGCAGTCTATCTGGCTCTTGCTGAAGCCTTAGACGCCCCGCTCGTAACGCGCGACCGGGCACTGGCCTCGGTGGGTGCCGGGGTGCGGGTGGAAGTTGTATGAAAGTGGCTTGTCACTCACACCGCAGCGCCACCATCGGATCCACCCTCGCCGCCCGCCGTGCGGGAATGTAACGTTCCCAAAGCCGTGAGCCGTTCTTCGAGCAAGGCACGGTGGAATTGCAGCTCGTCTTCCAAGTCGCGCTCAAGCTGCCGGCGATGGAGCAGCGCCTTGATCCTCAGCCAGAACGCCGTCATCCATTCCCTGAGCATCAATTTACCTCACACTGTCTCCATAACGCGCCCGATTGCCGCCGTAGCGAGCGTACCTTGGACCAAGTCGCCTGACCGTTCCCGGCTCATTCACAGCATACATTTAGGGGAGTATCGCTCTTTTGAGTGTCGAATGCAAGCGGAATCCATTCAGGAATCATGTAGAAACCCTAGCAGGTAGCGGAAGAACCGGTCTGACAATTGGGTGCTTCGACCATACCTAAAGCTGGCAACGCGTGAGATTTCATGTGTCGCCTCGACCATTGGCTCGTCACCCGACACGAACGTCCCGACGACTCCGAGATAGGGAATCTGCCACAAGTCTTGCGCGCCGGCCCGCTTCTTGCCTTTTATATTTTTCGGCGCACGGGTGGTTGACGGCTTCATCATGTACGCTACAGTGGCTCCCAGTGCCTTCCAGAGATCACTGTATCCGTAGATAACTCGCATCTGCGGAACGGAGACCGCCAGCGTTCTAGCTGGTTCCAACTTGCACAGTATCTCGAGAAAAGCGTCGTGGCCAAGAACTGCGGGCAAATGATCCATGGCCGGATTTAGATCAAGGGAATTGAGCTGCGCTCTAGCCTCTTTCCATCTCTTTTCCATATTGCTTAGCCATGCCCAGATTTCATCTTGGGGCGGAGGCTGCGTTGCGTCCAACATGCAGTGCAGAAGATAATTTCCCGGCCCTGTCCGGAGGAGATAGAAATCTTCTTGCTTTTGAAGAATAGCTTGTGCGGCGGCGTGCGCGAGATCGAACGGGTGTTCCAAGAGAGGGCCGTTGCCGTGCAATGCCCGCATCACGGAACATATGTTTTGGCGGTCAACAGGATCTGGCGTGCGGAGGACCTCTCCGACCGTGATGACACTCGCCAATACCAACTGCTTATGTTGCTGGATGATCCGGATCAGCCTGTCCCGCTCGGCGTGGCGTTCCAAGTGGTTCCAAGTTGAAGTGTCAAAATAGACGTTCATCTTGTCCTTTGTTGCCGAGTCGTTTCCCCGATTCGATTCTTCTGACCGCAGAAGCTACGCTAGACCACCACGGGCCGATCTCCCTGCACTTGGCCTTTTGCTGCCTGGACCCCTATCAGGTGAGGCGGCGTAGCCCCGCGCTTTGCGCCCTGCTATGTGCTTCATTCGGTCAACTTCGGGCAACGATTGCTTGTCAGGCTCGATCAACTTCCCGGAATTTTCCACGTCTCGACCCGATTGCGCGCGACAACCAATTCGGGACCCGCCTTTGTCGGTCCGACGCGAAGGCTCTTGCCTTGCTCCGCCCTGACGTAAACCGATTCCCGCCAGCCTTTAAGGTGAAAGAGCTTTCCGAGGTCATCGGGTTCGAGCAGGCAAACCTCCATTGTCGTTGTGCGCAGGTCCGACGACCCACCGACAAGCGCCAGCCAGGTGCTTCCCTTCGAAAGTTCTCTCATCTCGGTTGGGCTGACCACGAAATCCCAGCGAGTTGCTGCTTTGTGAGGTTTCGGGACTGCGCTATATTTCAGCAAAAGATTTACCTCATCGTTTATTCGGTACGTTCCCCACGTGCCGAGGGAACCAGTCTCTATCAAGCGGAGCGTCACAGGACGATCGCTCCGAACCAATTTCGTCAGAACCGCGCCATGGAAGAACTCAAAAGTTTTTACGGGCATAAGGTGTGCTCACGCACGCGCTCCTGGTTCGCGGCCTTTGGGGCCCGACGCCCACTAAGCTGGGCGGAGGCCGGCTCTTCGCTGTGTTCGAGATCTGACAGTGGCGCTTCGGATGCGTGATACCCCCCTTCTCTTAACATTCGCTGGACTTCTCCTTACACTTAAAGCCCGATGCTGTGCCCGTGCGCCTTCCAGACGCGCTGGATGGTCATCTTGGAGACGCCCAAGCGCCGGGCCAGCGTGCGCGTACTCCAGCCCGTGGCCGCGGGAGGCTTCTCCTGGGTAGTGATCTGAACGACGCGCTGCATAAATTCCGCCGTCAGGCGAGGCTTACGGCCGGGCCGAGTCCGATCCCTCAGCGCTTCTAAACCGCCCTCGACCCAGCGTCCCCGCCACAACAGCACGGTCTTGCGGTTGATGCTCAGGGCTTGGGCAATGGCGTGATTCGCCTCGCCCGCGGCCGCCATCAAGATGATGCGAGCGCGCAACACCAACTTCTGCGGCGTGCCCCGACCCCGGATCCACCGACTCAGCACGGAGCGTTGGTCTTCGGTCATGCTCAAAGGCTTCGCCGGCTTCCACATAAACGAAGCCTAGCACGATTCCATGCCATTGTCCATATATTTAAGTGGCTTGTAGCTAGCGTAGTGGCTTTGGCAGCGTTCACGGAGGTCCTGGATATGACCGTTGTGAGCGCGGCCGCGCCCGCCTGCGCGATCTCCGCGAGCGTGTCAAAGTACCGGCTGTGGGTGTGCCGCAAGGCCTTCTCGTCGGGAGCATCCAGAAGTACGGCCTCAACTTCAATTCTTATCCCGCCTGCTCCGCCGCTTCGCCCGCATCCTTATAAACCTCTTCCCGGATAATCCGTTCCGTGGCTTCGGTGAGATAAGCGTACAGAGCTTCCTGTAAGGCGAGGTATTCCGGCCAGAGCGTCTGATCCACGAAGGCTCTCGGCGCGCGCACCACGACGGTGGTGTAACGCTGGCCTTTATAACGGTACGGTTTCAGCCCATGTCTCCGGCACAGCGCCAAGAACAGGCGTCGCTGCCATTGATCGGCCAGGGAAAATTTGGTCTCGGGCGGGGGCTGCTTTTGGGCGGCATCGTTGAGCGCTTGCCGAACGCGCTCCATGGCAGCCGCTGCGGCTTGGCGTTCGCCCGCCGTCGTCGCGCCCTCGAACAGGGCCGTAATCTTGCGAAGCTTTTCCCGGAGTTGGAACTCAGTGGTCATTGCTTGAACGGGTTAGCATTGCAAGCGGCGCCGAGAGCCCAGCTCGCTGGTCCTGAGCGAATCCGCCGAACCCTCCGCCTCAGTCCCAGCGGAAGTCTCAACTGCTCCCCGAAAGGGCAGCCATGAAGATTCTACACCCCGCACATTGAATGAAAAGTGTCGCGTTTGTCCCGTTTGTCTCGCCTGTTTCAAATAAAGTGCCCTATTTGTCCCCTCTGTCCTATCGCGTTCTGGTACGCTCAACGGGCATGCGCTCGAAGTCGGGCGCGTAAATGAGGAGCGACTGGTGCAAGCGGCTGCGCGAAAGGGGTGCGCCGCAGAGAGCGATGTCAGTTGCCAATCGAAGATCGGGACGGGCAATGCGATGACGAAATTTCTGTGACCAACAAACCCAGTAAGTATTTTAGAATCAATATGATCATTTTCGCGCTGACCAACAATCCCAGTAAGTATTTGAAACAACGCGAGATACAATAAACATCTCCATCGCATCCCAGCAAGTTTTTGAAAACAAACACGATATATGAAATTGAAGGCGGGGGAATCGAGCGGTATCCCAGCAAGTGATTGAAAACATGTAAATTAACTCACGATATCCCAGTAACTGATTGCAGCCATTTAGCTTATGAGGCGCAGCAGGCGCCGAAAAGAGTCACTGGATTGACGCAACATGCTGAGAACAAACATATAAACCAGCGCGTGCACGAACAATCATTTTGGTGTGATGTCAATCACATCCGGAATGGTGAATCGAGTGGTAAGAAAGAATGTACGCAGGCGGCCCGGTGGCGTAGCGCAGACCGCCGCTTTCGCAGTCTGCGGCCGTTTCGGCCTGGTTAGAAATCCGGCGGCTCGCCGATTGATTATGAGTGACTCTGATCCTCCAGGCGAAGAGCGTTTTGTCTTTGAATGTGACCAACTGGATCTCCTGCTGGCCGCTTTGAAGAAGCATGGATATCGCGTGGTCGGCCCTACCGTGCGCGAAGGCGCGATTGTTTACGACGAATTGCGTTCCGCCGCAGACTTGCCGGTCGGATGGAGCGACGAGCAGGAAGGCGGGCGATACCGCCTGCTCAAGCGTAGCGACCGCGCCCATTTCGGTTACGCGGTCGGACCGCACTCCTGGAAACAATTTCTCCATCCTCCGGTCCGGCGTTTGTGGCAGGCCTCTCGCACTCAAGATCGTCTCGAAATCGTCCCGGAAAAAGACGACCCGCCGAAGACGGCCTTCCTTGGCGTGCGGGCGTGCGAGCTTCACGCCATCCAGATTCAAGATAAG
This sequence comes from Terriglobia bacterium, assembly GCA_030041095.1. Classification (GTDB taxonomy): domain Bacteria; phylum Acidobacteriota; class Terriglobia; order UBA7540; family UBA7540; genus JASHON01. The sequence goes on along the minus strand of JASHON010000046.1, from coordinate 8,896 downwards.
GTTTTCCTTCGCGGCGGCTATTCCGATCCTTCCTACAAGGCACGGCGCGAAAACGCGTTCATCGTCGCGGTTAATTGCGGCCACGCTGCGGGCACGTGCTTTTGCGTCTCGATGCAATGCGGGCCGAAGGTTGGGGCCGGTTTTGACCTGGCGCTGACAGAGGTGGTGGAAGAGACGCGTCATTATTTCGTCGTTCAAGCCGGCAGCGAGGCAGGCAGGCAAATTCTAGGTGAGATTCCGCACCGCGAGGCTGATGTTTCCGAGCGGACGGCTGCAGAGCGCATTGTTTCCCGCACGGCCGAGCAGATGGGCCGAGCCATGGACACGACAGAAATCAAGTCGCTGCTTTATTCCAACTACGAGCATCCGCGATGGGAGAGCGTTGCGGCGCGATGCCTCACGTGCGGCAACTGTACGATGGTTTGCCCCACATGCTTTTGTACCACGGTCGAAGACGTCACGGACTTGAGCGGCAAGCACGCCGAGCGCTGGCAGAAGTGGGATTCGTGTTTTACAACCAGCTTCTCTTACATTCACGGCGGGTCGGTTCGCCCTTCAGGCTACGCGCGCTACCGACAATGGATGACCCACAAGCTGGCCGCCTGGATCGACCAGTTTGGAACGTCAGGCTGCGTCGGTTGCGGACGATGCATCACCTGGTGTCCCGTTGGAATCGACATTACGGAGGAAGTGCAGGCCATCCGCTCGGCGGCGCCGCTGCCAGCCCGAGAGAACGAGGAGAACCATGGAAACGCTTGAAAGTATCCTCATGGAGCATCCCTTTTTTGCCGGAATGAAACCGGAGCACCTCGCCTTGGTGGCGGGCTGTGCTGCCAACGTGCGCTTCAACGCGGGCGAATTCATCATCCGTGAAGGCGGCGTCGCGAACGAGTTTTACCTCGTCCGCCATGGCAAGGTGGCAATCGAGATTCACGTGCCACAATCCGGTCCCGTCACCATTCAAACGCTTGGACCGGGTGAGATTCTGGGCTGGTCGTGGTTGATCACGCCGTACAAATGGAGATTCGACGGGCGAGCACAGGAGCTCACGCGCGCCGTTGTGCTGGATGGAAAATGTCTGCGTGAGAAGCTGGAAAAGGACCACGACCTCGGGTATGAGTTCCTGAAGCGGTTCGCTCAGATTGTGACGGAACGACTTGAATCGACGAGGCTACAATTGCTCAATGTTTACGAACAACACTGAAGTGATGGCAGCGGCGCTCGGTCCCGGTCCCATGGTTCCGGCCGTGTTCCGGGTGCAGCGGACGAAGAAGGAAACTTCGGATACGTTTACGATGGAACTGCTGCCGGAAGAAGGGCCGCAGGAGTTTGCGTTCGCCCCGGGCCAGTTCAACATGCTTTACGCGTTCGGGGTGGGAGAAGTCCCGATCTCGATCAGCGGCGATCCGGCACGGCGCAGTGTCGTGGTGCACACCACGCGCGACGTGGGCCCCGTCACGAGCGCCTTGAGGCGGCTCAAGCCGGGCGAAGGGCTCGGCATTCGGGGACCCTATGGGACCGGGTGGCCGGCGGCGGAGGCTCGCGGGGCGGATGTGGTCATAGCGGCCGGAGGCATCGGCCTGGCGCCGTTGCGGCCTGTGCTTTATCAAATATTGGCCGCGCGGCAGCACTACGGCAAAGTGGTGCTTTTGTACGGCACGCGGACTCCGGCGGACATTCTTTTCCGAAGGGAGCTCGAGCAATGGCGTTCCCGTTTCGACTTGGAAGTTTGTGTGACGGTCGACCGCGCGGTCGGAAGCTGGGCCGGCATGGTGGGCGTGGTCACCAAGCTCATTCCGCGAGCGCCGTTCGATCCTCACAGCACCATCGCCATGATCTGCGGCCCTGAAGTGATGATGCGATTTACGGTTCAGGAGCTTGAGGGACGGGGCGTCGCTACGGAGAACATCTATGTGTCCCTGGAACGCAACATGAAATGTGCTGTAAGCTTTTGCGGTCATTGCCAGTTTGGTCCGGCCTTCGTGTGCAAAGACGGCCCGGTGTTTCGCTACGATCGCATTCAGCCGCTGATGGCGGTGAGAGAGGTTTGAATGACCCCGCGCCCAAAACCAAAGCTAGCTGTCTGGAAGTTCGCTTCCTGCGACGGCTGTCAGTTGAGCCTGCTTGATTGCGAAGACGAGCTGCTGGCGGTTGCCGGCGCTTTGGACATTGCAAACTTTCCGGAAGCATCGCGGGCCGTCGTGCGCGGTCCCTACGACCTCTCGCTGGTCGAAGGATCGGTCACCACTCCCCACGACGCGGAGCGCATCCACCAGGTGCGGCGCGCGTCCAAGTATCTGGTCACGATCGGCGCGTGCGCCACGGCCGGTGGTATCCAGGCGTTGCGCAATTTCAAAGACGTGCGGGACCTCACTTCCATGGTTTACGCAACGCCTCGCTATATCGAGACTCTGAACAAGTCAACGCCCATACGGGATCACGTGCATGTGGATTTTGAGTTGCGCGGCTGCCCCATCAATAAGGCACAGCTTGTGGAAGTGATCAGTGCATATCTCAACGGACGCCGGCCCAACACGCCGGCCCATAGCGTGTGCATCGATTGCAAGCGCCGCGGAACGGTTTGTGTGATGGTCACCGGGACGCCGTGCCTGGGCCCGGTTACCCACACGGGCTGCGGCGCGCTTTGTCCTTCTTATCACCGCGGTTGTTACGGCTGTTTCGGCCCGATGGAAACGCCCAACACGGCTTCGCTCGCTGAGGCCTGGACCCGTGCGGGCGTGTCGAACGCGAATTTGTTGCGGGCATTTCGAAGCTTCAATGCTTCTGCCGAAGCTTTTCGCCGGGAGAGCGAAGCGCATGAAAACTAGGCTTATCAAGGTCGGCTTCCTGGCGCGGGTGGAGGGTGAAGGCGGCCTTTCTGTGAAGATTCGTGAAGGCCGCGTCACGGATGTGAAGCTGAGGATTTTCGAGCCGCCCCGGCTTTTCGAAGCGTTCCTGCGAGGGCGCGACTTCCGCGAAGCTCCGGACATCACGGCTCGCATTTGCGGCATCTGTCCTGTTGCCTACCAGATGAGCGCGGTGCATGCCATGGAACACGCTCTGGGCGTCCAGGTGGGCGGAGCGATTCGTGCTCTGCGCCGGCTGCTTTATTGCGGCGAATGGATTGAAAGCCATGCATTGCACATCTTCATGCTGCACGCTCCTGACTTTTTGGGTTATGAGGACGCCATCGCCATGGCCAAGGATCATCCCCAAATTGTCGAGCGCGGCCTGCAGCTTAAGAAGGCGGGCAATGACATCGTGCGGGTGCTGGGCGGCAGGGAGATTCATCCCATCAACGTCTGCGTCGGTGGGTTTTACTCGACGCCTTTGAAGAGCGACCTGGAGCCTCTGGCCGAAAAGCTGAAATGGGCGCGAGATCAAGCCTTGGAAACAGTGCGCTGGGTGTCCAGATTTTCTTTCCCCGATTTTCAGCCGGATTACGTCTTCGTGTCGCTGCGTCACCCGGATGAGTACCCGTTCAACGAAGGGCGGATCGTTTCGAGCCGCGGGCTGGATATTCCGGTGGAAAGCTACGATCAGCACTTTGTTGAAGAGCACGTGGAACATTCCACCGCGCTCCATTCCACTCTCGAGGGACAAGGAGCGTATTTCGTGGGGCCGCTGGCACGCTACAATTTGAACTTCTCTTTGCTTCCCTCTTCCATTCAGCAGGCCGCCCGCGAAGCGGGACTCGGAAGCGTCTGCCGAAACCCGTTTCAAAGCATCGTGGTGCGGAGCGTCGAGACCCTGTACGCTTGCGAAGAAGCTCTGCGCCTCATCAAAGAGTACGAAGAGCCGGAAAGCCCCCACATTGAGGTTGCGCCGCAGGCGGGAACGGGCTACGCATGCACGGAAGCGCCGCGCGGCTCGCTTTATCATCGCTACCGCATCGATGACCGTGGTGTCATCCTGGATGCAAAGATCGTTCCACCCACCTCCCAGAATCAAAAATCAATCGAGCGGGATCTGCACGACTTTGTCGCGGCCCGGCTCGATCTCCCGAATGACCAATTGCAATGGCAGTGCGAGCAGGCGGTCCGGAACTACGACCCGTGCATCTCTTGCTCGACGCACTTCCTCAGCCTTGAGGTCGATCGGCAATAGGCCACAGCGAAAACAGTGGTCGGGAATCTACGGGTGAGAAGGTGACACTCGAGCCCATGGATCCCTGGTTGTTGTTCTGCGATGCCCTCGTCGGAAAAGCTCGATTTTCAATAGACGGATTTGTTCCGAAGCATAAAACCGGTCTCAAGGCTGTAGGGTGGAGTCACGCTGTGGTCTTTACGGGTTTCAGCCTGCGGTAACGGTAATAAGCTGCGCAGGCGCCTTCAGAAGAAACCATGGGAGCGCCCAGCGGCTTTTCGGGCGTGCAGCGAGTGCCGAAAGCCGTGCACTCGTACGGTTTTTTGATGCCTTGAAGAACAAGGCCGGCGATGCATTCCGCAGGCTCTTCGCTCCGCTGCGAGGCGACGCCGAAGCGAACCTCAGCGTCGTAGGCAGCATAAGCTGGAGTCAGCGCCAATCCGCTCTGAGGAATTTCACCCATGCCACGCCATTTTCGCGGCGCCACGCCGAATACCTCCCGGATGGTTTCCTGCGCCGGGATGTTTCCTTCTTTGCGCACCGAGCGCGTGTATTGGTTTTCTACTTCGGCGCGCCCTTCCTCGAGCTGCCGCACGCACATGGTGACGCCTTGCATGATGTCGAGCGGCTCAAAGCCCGTCACCACAATCGGGACGTGGAATTTCCTGGCTAGCGGCTCGTATTCGGTGTAGCCCATCACCGTGCAGACGTGACCAGCAGCCAAAAAGCCCTGCACCTGGTTTTGCGGCGAAGAGAGGATGGCTTCGATGGCGGGAGGCACCAGAACATGAGAGACGAGCAGGGAGAAGTTCCGGATGCCGCGCCGGTGCGCGTGCACCACCGCCATCGCGTTTGCCGGAGCCGTAGTCTCAAAGCCGACGGCGAAGAATACCACTTCCCGGGCCGGGTTTTCTGCGGCAATCCGGACCGCATCAAGCGGTGAATAGACGATGCGCACGTCGCCGCCGCGGGCTTTCACGGAAAGAAGGTCGGGCGGCGTTTCACGGTCCGGCTCTACGTGCGCGGGCACGCGGAGCATATCGCCGAATGAACAGAAAATCACCTCCGGCCGCAGAGCAATCGCAATGGCTTTTTCAATCAGCTCGACGGGAGTGACGCAGACCGGGCAGCCAGGCCCGTGCACTAGCCGCACGGAATCGGGAAGAAAAGCCTCAATGCCGTGTTTGACGATGGAATGCGTTTGTCCTCCGCAAATCTCCATGATGGTCCACGGGCGAGTGGCCGTGCGAGCCAAAGCCGCGGCATACGTGCGAATTCCGTTTCCATCCCGATATTCGTCGATGAACTTCATGTTCCTTCCAGCTCCTTCAGCTCGCCCATTTCTTCAAGGTAAGCGAAGACTTGCGCCGCTTCCTTCTCATCAACGATGCTGATGGCAAAGCCGACATGGACCAGAACGTAGTCGCCAATTCTAGCTTCCGGGACGTAAGCCAGGCTCACGGTCTTCACAATGCCGCCAAAGCTCACTCTTCCCGTTCGCAGCATCGGCTCCGCGCCTTCAATCGATTCAATCTTTCCCGGAACTGCAAGGCACATGATGATAGCTCCTTACGGGTGCTGCGGGTTTCCAGCGAGAAGTGCAAATTCTTCGCTACGTTCGGAATCACTGGCAAGGCGAGAGGAGGATGGTGAGTGATGGGCCAGGGCCATCGCAACAGCGGCCTGCCCAAGCGCGATGCCGCCATCGTTCGGCGGAACGCGCTGATGCCAGTAGGGGCGAAAACCCGCGGCGCGCAACTCACTTATGGTCCGTTCGAGCAAGACCTTGTTCTGAAAACATCCCCCGGTGAGCACCACTCTCTCCTCTCCCGCCTGCCTTGCAACCGCCACCGCAACTTCCGCTAGCATATTGTGAAATTGTCTCGCGACGGCGCCAGCCGGGCAACGGCCGCGGTCGAACAAGATCGCTTCGACGGCCGGTTGCCAATCAATCCACATTGCCGGCCGGACTTCGGTCTTGAGTTGAGGCCGAATCTCCGGCGAAGCCTGTGGTTTAGAATCGGCGGATGAAACCGAAAGGCCATCGCTTTCCTTATTCGAAGCGTTCGAGTTGTTTTCAAGCACGCGGAAAGGGTAAGCCGCGTTGGTCGAAAAATCGCTTGCAGCAAATTCCAACTCCATTGCTGCCTGCCCTTCAAAACGCGCCTCGTGGCGGAGGCCGAGCAACGATGCAACGGCGTCAAACAACCGGCCGGCGCTGGAAGTGAGCGGGGAGTTCAGGCGCTTCAGAAGAAGCTGCCGCAGCGCAAACCGCTGGGCACTGGAAAAAGCCAAAAGCGGAGGCAAATCGTCGCGCTCGAAGGCGCCGGGACCGTAGAGGGCGTAGAGCAGTCCCAGTGCGGAGCGTCGTGGCTCGCGAATGGCCTGCTCGCCGCCAGGCAAAGGAAATTGCCGGAAGCTGGCGATGCGACGCGCCAGCATGCCGGTGGCGGGCGCTGCATCGCATTCAGCACTTTGCGTCAGCAGGAATTCGCCTCCCCAGACCGTTCCGTCCGGGCCGTAGCCCGTTCCATCCCAGGCGATGCCGAGCACCTGCCCTTCAATGCCGTTCTCCGCCATGCAGGCGGCTACGTGAGCAAAGTGATGTTGGATGGGAACGAGAGGAAGCTGACGCGAGCGGGCGTACTCCGTGGAAGCATAATCAGGATGCAGATCGCAGGCGATTCCTGCAGGCGAAACCCCGTACATCCTTTCGAAGTCAGAGATGACGCGGCAGAAAGCGCTCCACGCTTCTTTCGTTTCGAGATCGCCAATGTGCTGGCTGATGAAAACGTTGCCATCTCCGCCATTGAGGGCAATAGAGTTCTTAAGATGCGCACCGACAGCGAGCACTGCGGGCGTTTGGCGGGCCGAAGCTGCGAGCGAGACCGGCAGCGGCGCATAACCTCTCGACCGGCGCAAGACCAGCTCGCGTCCCTCCACTACGCGAGCAACCGAATCATCGACGTGCCGGAGAATGGGCCGGTCGTGCACCAGGAATAGATCTGCAATGCCCGCCAATCTACACAACGCCTCACGCTCATCCGTGCATATCGGCTCGTCGGAAAGGTTGCCGCTCGTGGCTACCACCGGAAACCCCAGTTCTGCCATCAGAAGATGGTGAAGCGGCGTGTAAGGCAGCATCACGCCAAGATAAGGATTCCCAGGCGCAACCTGCGGCGCGATCTCGGAAGCTGCAGGCGCGCTGGCAGAATTCTGTGTCTTTCGGTGAAGCAGCACAATCGGTGACTCCGGAGAAACGAGCAGACGCTCTTCCAAATCGGAGATCTCGCATTCCCCCCGAATCGATTTCAGGGAAGGGAACATCAATGCCAGCGGTTTCTCCTCGCGATGCTTTCTGGCGCGCAGGCGCGCAACGGCGTCTTCATTCCTGCCGTCGGCCATTAGATGGAAGCCTCCCAGTCCTTTAACCGCGACAAGCTGGCCGGCCTGCAGAGCGGAAGCAGTCGCAAGCAAGGCATCATGCCGGAGGGCAATCACCTGGCCAGCGCCATTCCAAAGTTGCAGGTGAGGGCCGCACTCGGGGCAGGCATTCGGCTGAGCGTGGAATCTTCGATCCTCTGGATTTTCGTACTCCTCTCGGCAGCGCGGACACATGCTGAACTTCTTCATCGATGTCCGAGGGCGGTCGTAGGGCAACGATTCGATAATCGAGAAGCGCGGTCCGCAGTGGGTGCAATTCGTAAACGCATAGCGATAGCGCCGATTCGTGGGATCGAAAATCTCCCGCCGGCAATCCGCGCAGGTGGCAATATCGGGAAGCATCAGCGCGCTGGCTCCGCCCTTCTCGATACTCGGGCGAATGACAAATTGGTCGAAGCCGGCGGGGTCGAGAACGGAATATTCCAGGCTTTGGATTGAGGCCAGCGGAGGCTTTTCGCGCTCGATGCGCAAGACGAACGCTCTCAATTCCTCTTGCGGCCCTTCAACCTCGATCATAACGCCCTGGAGGGAATTTGAAATCCAGCCGGACAGACCCATATCCGCCGCCAGCCGGTAGACGAATGGCCGGAAGCCAACGCCCTGAACGGCGCCGCGGATAATTATGCGGATCCGCTCCTTGACGGCTTGGTTGACGCTTGTTCGTACAGCCATTCGCACCACTCCTCAATCCCCGAGCCCGTGACGCATGAGGTCTCGAAGCCAACGAGCCCGGGGTTCACCTGCAGGGCGTTGCGCCTGAGGTCTTCAATTCTGAGTGAAAGATAAGGCAAAAGATCGGCTTTGTTGATGACGAGCGCGTGGGCGTTGCGGAACATGGCAGGATACTTCAGGGGTTTGTCTTCTCCCTCGGTGGTCGAGATCACCACCACTTTCATAGCTTCGCCGAGATCGTAATTCGCGGGGCAAATCAGGTTGCCGACGTTTTCGATGAAAAGCGCCTGTGTCTTCTCGATCGGGAGCCGGCTGAGGGCGTCTTGGACGAGCTTGGCTTCCAGGTGGCAACCGCCGTGCGTCACAATCTGCACCACCGGGACGCCGTAGCGTGCTACTCGTTGCGCATCGAGATCTGTGTGAACGTCTCCTTCGATCACCGCCATGCGCAGGCGGCCGCGAAGCTGCTCCAGTGTGCGCTCCAGTAAACTGGTCTTGCCCGAGCCGGGTGAGCTTACCAGGTTCAGAGCGAAGACCCCGAGCTTTTCGAGCAGGGCACGATTCGACCGCGCTATTTCGTCATTTTTCTCCAGGATTTTTCTTTCAATCGTGATCACGCTCATGATGCGTCGCCGTCCTCGTCAGCCAGCTCGATCTCTGTCACGTTCAACTCTCTTCCTGAAACGATTTGGAT